>JAESSX010000261.1 GCA_016763915.1 Rhodospirillales bacterium | reverse complement strand
TGGCGCGCATCGTCACCGCCAGGTCCCCCGGCTCCGGGGCGAGCAGGATTTTGAACATTTCGTCCCGCACCCGCTCGCCGGACAGGCCGGACAGCTTGGCGGCGTGGGTGCGGCAAGCGGCCAGCGCGTCCTGGTCCATCGGGGGCCGTCCGAAGGTGCCGAAAAAGCGGAAAAACCGCAACAATCGAAGCACGTCTTCGGTGATCCTGTCCTCGGCCATGCCGACAAACCGCACCCGTCCGTGCGCCAGATCGCTGATCCCGTCATAGGGATCGTAGACATCGCCGTTGGGCGTCGCCGACAGGGCGTTGAAGGTGAAATCCCGCCGTCCGGCATCGACCAGCCAGTCGTCGGTAAAGGTCACCGTGGCGCGCCGCCCATCGGTATCGACGTCGAGGCGCAGCGTCGTGATTTCGAATTTCATGTCCTTGAAGACGGCGGTAACGGTGCCGTGCTTGATGCCGGTGGGAAGGACCTTGATCCCGGCGGCCTGCAACAGGCGGGTGACGGTTTCAGGGGGGTCCGGGGTGGCGATGTCGATGTCGGGGCAGCCGGCCGATGGCGGCGGCTGGTGTGACAGGGCGTCACGCACACAGCCGCCGACGAAACGGACGTCCGCGTCCGCCGCCGTCAATGCGGCAATCACGGCCACGGTTTCCGGCGCGCTCATCCACGGTTGCGGTGAAAGTTTCCCGGTCGGTCCACGCATGGCGTTTAGCGATACCATGACGGGGCTCTAGTTTCTTTTGTAGCTGGGTGGGAGGATTTTACCATCCTCAAGGCGCGGCGACTGGTAGGTGCCGCTGTCGGGCGGGTCGCCGGACATCAGGGCGATGGTAATCAGTCCCGTGATCATCAGCAGGAACCCGGACACCAGGCTCCAGAACAATGGTCCCCGGCGCAGCCCCGGCAGGTCGTCTTCGCTATCGGGGTCGTGGGTGCGCCGCGCATTCCATATCCACAAAACGTAAATCAGCGACGGCAGTACCAACGGCAGAATATAGGTAAGGAAAATCCGGGTCATTTTCGATGTAGAACCTCGTACAAATTGATCAACATACCGGCGGTGGCGCCCCAAATATAATAGTCCTCATAGGGCATGGCATGAAACTCCCGCATTTGGCCTTTGACCTCGCGGCAATGGCGTTGGTGGTTGGCCGGGTCGAGCAGAAACGTCAGCGGCACCTCGAACACCTCTTCGACCTCGAAGGGGTCGGGGTTGACCTCGAAGGGCGGCTCAATGATGGCGACCACGGGGATGATCGAAAATCCCGTCCGGGTGACGTATTCGCCCAATCGCCCTATGGGTTCTACATGACGGCGGTGCATCCCGACTTCTTCTTGCGCTTCGCGCAGCGCCGTTTCCTCCGGCGTTTCGTCGCCGGGGTCCATGTGGCCGCCGGGAAAACTGATTTGCCCCGGATGGTGATGCAGGTGGTCGGTGCGCTGGGTCAGCAGAACCGTGATCGCCGAGGGCCGGTTGACCAGCCCGACCAGGACCGCCGCCGGGGTCAGGTTCCGGCCCGGCTTCATGCCCGGGTTGAGGTCGTGATCACCGCGAATGGGCGGGATGTCGTCGGGCTGGCGGTCCAGCCGTTCGATGATCTGCTCAAGCGACAAGGTCATGCCTTGGCGTCCAGTCGGCCCAAGGGAAAGAAAACGCCGCTGCTCCAGACGCCGAGGAGTCCGGCGCCATGATTTTGTTCGACGCCCAAGGCAACCAACTCATAATAGACGGCGCGCGCGATTTTAGCCTCGACGCCGCCGTCGAGGACCACATAGGGCGTCGGCGCGCCGGTATCGGGGTCGCTGTCTACCCGTATAGGATGGTCTTCGTCGATGGTGACGACGGCGTCCACATTGGTGCGCAAGGCCATGACCTGGGCGGCGCCGTCGCCCGACACGCTTAGTTCGACCGCCAGGAACGGCGCATCCTCGACCTCGATGCGGGCCATTTCGGCGGGCGTGATCAGCCAGTAATCGCCGTCTTCATCGCGGCGAAGAACGCTGGCGAACAGCCGCACCAGCTCCTTGCGGCCGATCGGAGAGCCATGGTGAAACCAGACCCCGCTCCGGTCGATGCGCATATCGATGTCGCCGCATACCGTCTGGCCCGGCCTCGGCGTCATTCCCCGGGGCGGCGCGGGCGGGGAAGCGTCGGGAGAATCTCCGGGCCGATTGCCCGCCAATGATGATAAATTGATAGGTACGTTCCCTTTTTTGTTCATAGTATCATAGCCAGATGGAATGTTGAGGAGACGCCGCCGTGACAACAGCCGCCCAAAATAAGAAAAAACCGAAAACAAAGATCAAAAAGAGTGTAGACAATTCGGACGCGCTTATCGACGCCATAGATAAGCTGGGGCGCGACATCGCCGCCGCCCGGGACGGCATCGGCCGTGTCATTTTCGGTCAGACCCGCGTCATCGAGGAAACCCTGATCACCATTCTGGCCGGCGGGCACCTGTTGCTGATCGGGGTGCCGGGGCTGGGCAAGACGCGCCTCGTCGAAACCCTTGGCCGGATTTTTGGGCTCGACGACCGCCGCGTGCAGTTTACGCCGGATTTGATGCCCGCCGATATTCTCGGCTCCGAGGTTCTCGAGGAGTCGGACTCCGGCCGGCATTCGTTCCGCTTCATCAAGGGGCCGGTGTTTTGCCAGTTGCTGTTGGCCGATGAAATAAACCGCGCCAGCCCGCGAACGCAATCGGCCTTGTTGCAGGCGATGCAGGAACACCGGGTCTCCGTCGCCGGGCATTATCACGACCTGCCGTATCCCTTTCATGTTCTGGCGACCCAGAACCCGCTCGAGCTGGAAGGCACATATCCCCTGCCGGAAGCCCAACTGGACCGTTTTTTCATGCAGGTGGACGTCGACTATCCCGACCTCGAGGCCGAACGCCAGATCATGATCCGCACCACCGGCGCGCCCGAGGCCGAACCGGCCCAGGTGATGGATGCCGAGACCCTGATCAAAGCCCAGAAACTGATCCGCCAGGTACCGGTGGGCGAAAGCGTCGCCGAGGCGATCCTCGACATCGTCCGCGCCGGCCGCCCCGGGAGCAGCGATATCGACGACGTGCAAAAACACGTGTCCTGGGGGCCGGGGCCGCGCGCCTCCCAGGCCCTGATGCTCGGCGTGCGTGCACGCGCCGTGATCGAAGGCCGCCTCGCTCCCAGCATCGATGACATTCTGGCCCTGGCCCACCCCATCCTGCGCCACCGCATGGCCCTGACTTTCTCGGCCCGCGCCGAAGGCGTCACGCTCGGCCGCATCATCGACCGGATGTGTGAGCGGATCGGCTGAACCCCGGGCTCAGTACACGATAATGACGCTCAACCGCCCATATGGATCGAAGCCTCGGGATACCCACCGAAAGGCGGAGACCCTGGCCGCCCATCTGCCGCCCTTGATGGTCGCCGCCGAACGGGTCGCGGCGACCGTGTCCCAAGGGGTGCACGGACGGCGCCGCGTCGGTCAGGGCGAAACCTTCTGGCAATTCCGCCGCTACGGCTACGGCGATTCGACCCAGTTGATAGACTGGCGGCAATCGGCGAAGTCGGAACCCGTCTACGTCCGCGAAACCGAATGGGAGGCGACGCAAAGCGTGTGGCTGTGGCGGGACGCCTCACCCTCCATGTCGTATCGGTCGTCGGAGTCGCTGCCGGACAAAAACCAGCACGCTGATCTTTTGTTGCTGGCGCTGGCGTCGCTGTTGATCCGGGGCGGCGAACACGTGGCGCTTCTGGGCGCCGGGATGACGCCATCGACGGGACGCGGCACCTTGCTGAAAGTGTGGTCCATGATCGAAGCGCAAGGCGCAAACGGCGACGGTCCGGACGCGGGCGCCTCGCTGACCGGCAGCCTGCCGGCGTTCGAGACCCTGCCTCGCTACGGCCGCATGGTTCTGTTCGGTGATTTCCTGTCGCCGCTGGAAGACTTGCGGCGCGCCATCGGCGCCTTCGCCAACCTGGGAATCCGGGGTCATCTGGTTCAGGTGCTGGACCCGGCCGAGGAAACCCTGCCGTTTACGGGCCGCGTGCGCTTCGACGGCCTGGAGGACGAAGGCGAAGTTCTGATCGGCCGGGTGGAAACCATGCGCGACGAATACATACGCCGTCTGCACGAGCACAATCGGGGGGTCGCGGCGCTGGCCACATCCTTCGGATGGAGCTACGTCCTCCACCATACGGATCATTCGCCGGAAGCCTCGCTGCTGGCGCTTTATCTGGTGTTGTCGGAAACGGCCACTAAGCGATGGTGACGCTGGGCGCCGTTTCCTTCGCTGTTCCCTGGGCCCTGGCGGGACTGCTGGCGTTGCCGGTGATCTGGTGGCTGTTGCGCGTGACCCCGCCGCTGCCGACGATAATCCAGTTTCCGCCGGTGCGGTTGTTGATGGGGCTGGGAACGCGGGAGGAAAGCGCCGCCAAAACGCCGCTGTGGCTGCTGTTCGTGCGGCTTGTCCTGGCGGCAATGGTCATCCTGGCGGCGGCCCACCCGGTGTGGAACGCCGGGGCCCGATTGGGCGGCAAGGGGCCGGTCATCGTCATCATCGACGACGGTTGGGCGGCGGCGTCCAACTGGGCGGCGCGCAAGGCCTTGGTGGTGGGGCTTGCCGATCAGGCCGAACGGGAATCCCGGCCGATGGCGATGATCACCACGGCGGCGCCTTCAACCGGCAGCCTGGATACCGCGGTCCGGATGATGCCGGCCGCCGAGGCCCGCACCCGGGCAGAAGGCTTGCAGCCGAAACCCTGGCCGACGGACCGG
>JAESSX010000260.1 GCA_016763915.1 Rhodospirillales bacterium | reverse complement strand
GTTGGCATTGGCGTTGATGGAGAGTGAACGGTCGATCAACGCCGCGGCCTCGTCCAAATCGCCTTCGAGGAGGCCGATCGTCAGGCCCGCCTGCCACAGCACATAGGGGTCCGTGCGGTCCGCATTAAGCGCCGCCTGGGCCAGCCGGAGGGCCTCGGCCTTGTCGGCGTCCGAAAGCAGCAATCCCTTGAGCTGCACCTGACGGCGGTGGCAGTAGGACGCACAGACGTAGGCGCGGGCATAATTGGGATCCAACGCGATGGCCTTCATGAACAGGTCCAGCGCGATGGCCGTATCCTTAGACGTCAGTTGGTTCATTTTCGCCAGACCACTGAGGGTCAGGTCGTAGGCGTCGAAGTTTTCGGGGCGCTTGTGCCTGATTCGCTCGACCTCGGCGCGATGGATTTGGGGCTCTATAGCGCCGACGACACTGGCCGCGATTTCGTCCTGCAGGTCGAAAATGTCATCCAGCCCCCCGTCGTAGCGATCAGCCCAGACGTGGTTTCCGGTGGTCGCGTCAATGAGTTCGGCGCTGACCCGGACCCTGTCTCCGGCCTTCCTTACGCTGCCCTCCAGCACGTAATGGACACCAAGTTCACGGCCGACTTCCTTCACGTCCACGGCACGGCCCTTGTAGGTAAAGGACGATCCGCGGTTGATGACGAAAAATGCGCGCACGTTGGAAAGCGCAGTGATTAGATCGTCCGTTATGCCGTCGGAGAAATATTCCTGTTCCGGATCCCCACTCAGGTTGGTGAACGGGAGCACCGCGATGGTAGGCTTATCGCGATGGGACTGTGCATCTGCCGCCGATGATTCCCGGGCAGGTGCTGGAGAGGATGAGTCCTGATCCTTGATCCGGGCGAAAAGTTTTCGAGTCTCCACATCCGGCTCGGTGCGGAGTTCGCGGTTCAGGGTCTCCATCAACATCTGGTACTGCTTCAACGCCTGCGCCCGCCTGCCGGACCCGGCGTAGAGGCGCATCAGCATCCGGTGCCCTTCTTCGCTCAGCGGATCAACGGCGGTCAGGCGCCTCAAAGTCTCAAGGGCGGCTTCTGTATCCCCCGTCGCGGCCTGATGGCGGCTGAGTTTCGCCAACACGTCGGCAGCCAATTCACCGAAACGCGCCCGTTCCATTCCGATCCAGTCCTCGAACCCCTTTTCCTTGACCTCCAGGCCCTCCAAAAATCCGCCGACATAGAGCCCGGCCGCTTCGTTGAGCTCTGTCGGCGTGTCCCCTGACGCCAACCGCTCAAATTCCACTGCGTCGATTTCTGTTGCGTCGGTATTCAGCCCCACGTCATCGCCATCGATCACCAGGACCTTTGGCTCGCCATCACCCAGCGCTTTTCTTAATTTTGAGATGCCTTGGCGCAGGCTTTGGCGGGCCTGTTCGTCAAACCGTTCGCCCCAAAGAAGCGCCGCCAACTTGTTCCTGGATTGGGGTTGCCCGGCGTTGAGCGCCAGATAGGCCAACAAGGCTTGCGGTTTCTTTCCAGCGACGCTTATTTTTCCGCCATCCCCGTCGGTGACACCGAGCCGGCCGAAAAGCCTGATCGAAACCTTCCCCATTTCCCCGTCCTCAAGCGCCATAAATCATACCTCTATCAAGCAAATTCCGTATTTCCCGCATTTTCAAGCGTTTTGACGTTTTTTTCACGCATAAAAGCCGCCGCCGCTGACGGTGCCTTGACGCCGCCCGGGCAGAATATCTCCAGTTTCGAACAAAGATTTTTACCAACCAGGAGATTTAAAATGTCGAACGTCAACATCCAATCCATGCAAACACCCCTTGCAGCCCCGGCGCGTCTATTCGCGGCTTACGTCCAGCTCCAGGGCTTTGCCCTCACCATCGCCCAGGCTTTCGGCGCCTGGCGCGGGGTCGCCGTAGACCATACGCGCCTTTACAGGCTCAACGACCATGTGCTCCGGGACATCGGCTTAACGCGCCAAGACATTGGCCACGGTCCGGCAGAGTCCTTGTGGAGGGATTAAGGGGAATTACCCCTGATCAAGGCGGTCGTGGTCGTAGTTGGACACTTCGATCAGGTTGTCGTCGGGGTCGCGGAAATAGACCGACGTGATCGGCCCCCTGGCCCCGGTTTTCGCCACTGGCCCCTCGATAATGCCGACATTGCAGGCCTCGAGATGGGTAATGACTTCCTCCAGCGGGGTTTCGCTGATCAGACAGAAATCGGCGGAGCCGGGAGAAGGGTTTTTGGCGCGGGGGTGGTATTCGTTGCCGGCCGGATGCAGGTTGATTTTCTGGCCGCCGAACCCCAGCGCCACGCGGCCGCCGGCGAAGGTGATTTTTTCCATGCCGAGAACGCGGCCGTAGAAATCGCAAGTCGCCTCGATATCGGCGACCGTCAGCACCAGATGGTCGAGCCGGTCGATGCGGACCGGGGCCGCCATATTTAGCCCAGCCCCCCCGGTTCCTTATCGTTTTCAGCGCGTTTGCCGGTCGCCGGAACCAATACGCAGCCATCCATGCGCCAGCTTCCATCGTCCACCTGCACCATCGGAAAAAGGGCAATGACGGCGTTTCCGTCCGGCCCCAGCAACAACACCCGCTGCACCAACCGACCGCGCGAGTAGGCCAGATTCAGAAACGTCACCGATTGCGGGCGGTAAACGGCCTTATAGGCGGAGGAAAACCGGTTGAGGAAGGATTCGGGCGTGCCGTATTGGTCCTGAACGTCGGGCGACGCATAGGAAAAGGCGGTCTTGGAGTCGTCGCGCTGAAACGCCTCGATCTGTCTTTTAAGGACTCCGATGACGTCGTTTCTGAGTTCCCGCCCGTTCCCCGCAGCGCCAGCTGTACCCGCGCCGATCAACGGCAACAGGGCAATCAGGGCGGCAGAGCGGAGTCTGCTCAGCACCCAGCGTCTCACGAACATGGCAGGACCGGTCGTCATGACGGAAACCCCCCATCCAGTCCGGGCTCAGCCGACGAGCCGGATGGTCGGGATGCTTTTATGGACCTTGTGAAGGTTAGTCTGAAGGGCCGCGGCTTCCTGCTCGAGG
>JAESSX010000259.1 GCA_016763915.1 Rhodospirillales bacterium | reverse complement strand
TCCAAAACAGGATTGCGGTCACGAAGGGCAACTGAATCAGGAACATCGGGTAGGCGTGGACCATCCAGTCCACATAGCTGACCATAAACTTATAGGTTTCCGGGTTTGTCGGATCGTAGAAAAATTCCTTCCAGTATCCGATCATAATGGCGTTCCTGGCGCCGCCCGACGGCGTGCCGATACCGGCCACCGAGGCGCCGTAGGCTATGGAAAACAACAGCACGGCGGCCAGGTTGCGGACCTTCTTGGGGTCGTCGGAGGTCAGCGTAATCAGGGTGATGCCGACGGGAAGCATCATCGCGGCGACGGTGTGTTCGCCGACGAAGGACGCCAACAGGCCCGACACCACGGTAATGCCCAAACACACCCGCCAGGTTTTGGTCCCGGTCATGCGGACGATCAGCCAGGCAATCCTTTTGTCCAGCTTCTGCTTGACCACGGCGACGGCCAGCATCAGCGAGCCGGCGATGAACAGAACCGAATCCGTGACCAGGCTTTTCGCCACGTCCGAGGAATCGTGGCCCATCAGCACCACCTGGCCGATGATGATCAATAACGCCACCGTCGGCAACGGCACCGGTTCGGTGATGAACAGAATGACCGCCACCACCGACATGGTCAGGATAATCAGGCCTTCGGAAGACAGTCCTTCCGGCAAGGGCATGTTCAGCATTAAGACGCCGACGATCATGGCGATGAAAAACCACTTCTTCTCCCAGAAGAAATAGAGGTTCAGCCAAGTGCCCAGCGTCATGACCCTTTTCAGACTGGTCATGCTGTTGTAGCGAAAACGATTTTGGAGACTCTGAAGACGAGCCGAGTTATTGGACATTTAGATTTTCGTTTTTTTATTAGAGTCTGCCTTAAAAAACTTGGGTTTCTTTGATCCTAACCCGAAGACAGACGCCAATTGCCATATTCATAATATTGTATACGAAATAACCCTCACATTTTAAAGGATTTTTTTAATTTTCGCTGTTAGCGGGTTGACAATTCCCTAATTTGTGGCGGCGCGAAGCGCACCGATGGTGGCCGTGTAATCATCCCCCTTGAACACCGCACTGCCGGCCACCACCACATTTGCGCCGGCCTCGACAACGGCTTTGATGGTATCGACGTTGACCCCGCCATCGACTTCCAGGTCGATGGGACGGTCCCCGATCATGGCGCGGATGCGGCGGATTTTTTCGACCTGGGACTCGATGAAGCTTTGACCGCCGAAGCCGGGATTGACCGACATCACCAAAATAAGATCGAGCCTGTCGAGGACGTATTCGATGGTGCTTTCAGGCGTCGACGGATTAAGCGACACCCCGGCCTTCTTGCCAAACCCCCGGATCATCTGCAACGACCGGTCGAGATGGGCGTCGGCCTCGACATGAACGGTGATGATGTCGGCGCCGGCCTTGGCGTAGGACTCCAGATGCGGCTGCGCCGGCTCGATCATCAAATGCACATCGAAGACCTTTTCCGAGCACGGCCGGATACATTCTATAACCGGCGGCCCGAAAGTCAGGTTGGGGACGAAATGGCCGTCCATGACGTCGATGTGGACGTAATCACAGCCGGCCTTGTCGATGGCTTCGACCTCTGCGCCGAGGCGCGAGAAATCCGCCGATAGGATAGACGGGGCGATTTTAAGCGTGTCGGTCATGCGTTTTCCTTAAATGAACCTAGTTAATCTTGGGCTCAAGGCTTCCGTTGGCATAGCGTTCCGTCATGTCCGCCAGGGAGATGGTTTTGATTTTACTGGCGTTGCCGGCGGTCCCAAAGGCCTCGTAACGGGCCTTGCAGATATCGACCATGCCCTTCGTCGCTTCGGCCAGGAACTTACGGGGATCGAAATTAGACGGATTATCGGCAAGGTGTTTGCGCACGGAACCGGTCGACGCCATCCTGAGATCGGTGTCGATATTGACCTTGCGCACCCCGTGCTTGATGCCTTCGGCGATCTCCGCCACCGGCACGCCGTAGGTCTCCCCCATATCGCCGCCATGGTCGTTGATGACCTTCAGCCAATCCTGGGGCACCGAGCTCGACCCGTGCATGACCAAATGGGTGTCCGGGATGCGGGCGTGGATTTCCTTGATCCGATCGATGGCCAGGATGTCGCCCGTCGGCGGACGCGTGAACTTATAGGCGCCGTGGCTGGTGCCGATGGCGATGGCCAACGCATCGACCTTGGTTTTTTTGACGAAATCGGCGCTTCTTCCGGATCGGTGAGAAGCTGCTCCTGGGTCAGCTTGCCTTCGGCGCCGACGCCGTCTTCTTCACCGGCCTCCCCTGTCTCCAACGAGCCCAGGCAGCCCAGCTCCCCTTCCACGGAAACGCCGCAGGCATGGGCCATGGTGACCACCTCGGACGTGGTTTCGACATTATAATCGTAGGACGACGGCGTCTTACCGTCTTCTTCGAGCGAGCCGTCCATCATCACCGAGGAGAACCCCGATTGAATGGAGCGCTGGCAAATGCCCGGCGACATGCCGTGATCCTGGTGCATGGCAATGGGAATATCGGGAAAGGCCTCGATGGCGGCAAGAATCAGATGGCGCAGGAAAGACTCGCCGGCGTATTTGCGCGCCCCCGCCGACCCCTGCAGGATCACCGGGCTATCGGTGGCCTCGGCGGCCTCCATGATGGCCTTGATCTGTTCCATGTTGTTCACGTTGAAGGCGGGAATTCCGTAAGAGTTTTCCGCCGCGTGATCGAGAAGTTGGCGCATTGATACCAAAGCCATCGTCTTATACCTCCTATGTCAAATCTTTTGCCGTTTACAGACCTAAGGTTTCCGCCTGCAAACAGTGTCTGGTGAATAGTTTACAACTGGCTTTTCGCGGCTTCCACCACCTTGGCCGGCGTAATACCGAAATGTTCGAATAAATCCCCCGCCGGCGCCGACGCGCCGAAACCGGTCATGCCGACGAAACCGCCGTGCGAGCGGATATAGCGGTCCCAGCCCATGCGGATCGCCGCCTCGACGGCGACGCGGACGGTGCCCGGTCCCATCACCTGCTTGCGGTAGGCTTCGTCCTGTTTATCGAACAGTTCCCAGCACGGCATCGAGACAACCGCCGTCGGCGTGCCGTCGGCCTGCAGCATGTCTCGGGCCTGCAAAGCAACGGAGACCTCCGAACCGGTCGCGAAC
>JAESSX010000258.1 GCA_016763915.1 Rhodospirillales bacterium | reverse complement strand
TGATGAAGATGGTCAGAAGAATGATGGAAATGCCGAAGTTCTGGACGATGCCGTTGATGTAGAGAAGGGCGTAAAAGATGGGCTTGGTGAGGAAATAGAACCAGCCGAAATCAATGGTCAGGTCGAAACGGTCGATGCTCAGGGTTTCGTTATAGCCGTCCATGACCGTCACTTCCTTGGCCCCCGCGAACAGCCGGTTTTCAGCCATGACCGTCCCGCCCGGGGCGACGGTGAGGGCGGCGGACAGGTAGTCGACCTGATACAGGCTGTCCTCGGATTCCTTGCGGTGGAGGAAGCGCGCGTTGACCTGGGTTTTCTGGTCCGGCACCAGGGCGGTGAGCCAGTACTTGTCGGTAATGCCGAGCCAGCCGCCCTTGGTCGATTCCTTGACCTCGCCCTTATCCTGGATATCGTCGTAATCGATTTCCTGCAGCGTGCTGTTGGTCACGCCGATCAGGCCTTCGTGGATGATGTAAAAGCCGCTGACTTCGGGGGTCGTGCGCCGGGAAATCAGTCCGTAGGGATACAGCATCGCCGCATTGGCGCCTGAGTTTTCCACTTTCTGGGTAATGGTGAACATGTAATTGCTGTCCACCGAAAAGGTGCGGATGAATTTCAGGCCCTGGCCGTTGTCCCAGGTCAGGGTGACCGGGACCTCCTCGCTGAGCGTCTTGCCGTCGGCCTGCCAAAGGGTATCGGGGCCGGGCATGGTCTTGCCGTCGCCGGAGACCCAGCCGAATTCGGCGAAATAGGCCTTTTTGTCACCCTTGGGGATCAGCAGCACGATTTCGGCGCTGTCCGCTTCCAGGGTTTCGCGGTAATCGGCCAGCGTCAGGTCGTCGAGGCGCCCGCCTTTCAGGGAGATGGAGCCGTGCAGGCGGGGCGTGTTGATTTTGATGCGGGGGTTTTGTTTCAGGATTTCCTGGCGCGACACGCCCTGGCCGATGGTGGGCAGGCCGGGGACGCTGGGCGCGGTGGTCCCCGTTCCCGGCGCCGACGAAGGGAGCGAAGGCACGCCGGACGCGGTCGGCACGCCGTTGGATGGTGGCGCCTTCGGGGCCTGTTGCGATTGGGCCTGACCGTCCGCGGGCGGTGTCGGCCGGTCTTTCGAGAAAAACATCTCGAATCCGACCAGAATGGCGATGGACAGCACCACCGCGAGGATCATGTTGCGATTATCGATCATTTGTTCAGCCCGCGATTGTTCTCGTTGTTTTGGTCATTCCGGCGCCCTTTGACGGCGCCGGCGTTTGATGGTCGGTGCGCACACCTGTGTCCGCCGGGGGCACCGGGTCGACGCCCGCTTGGCCCCACGGGTGGCAGCGTATAATTCGTTTCAGGGCAAGCCAGCCGCCGCCGACCGGTCCATGCCGGCCAATGGCGTCCATGGCGTAATGGGAACAGGTCGGATGAAAGCGGCAGCCGCCCGCCGGCAGCACCGGGATGATCAACACCTGATAGACGCGAATGGCGCCTTGCATTAATTTGCCGAGTACCGTCATTGCCCCCATGTCCGCACCAAGTCTTCCCTATGTGTCCCTATGTGTCGCCTTTTTCGTCATAAGCATCAAGTTTCCTTAATGCCGCCTCAAGGTCTTCGATCAGGGCCGGAAACGCCCTTTTCAAGGTTGCCCGGCGGCCGATCAGGACAAAATCGTGCCCATCCCGCGCGTGCCGGGGCATCACCGCAGCGGCCGCCGCTTTTAGCCGCCTTCGTGCCCGGTTGCGCTGGACCGCGCCGCCGACCTTGCGGCTGACGGTAAATCCGATGCGAAACCGGCCTTCATTGCTCTCGCCGGCGCTATCATGGCGCCGGGCCTGCAGGACAAGCCCGGGCACGGCCCATTTATGCCTGGCGGCGGCAACGCGCAGAAACTCCTGGCGTTGTTTTAAACGCAACACGACAGCGGGCTCGATAGGATAAGGCGCGGACGGGTTGGGTAACCGCGATTGGCCACACCGTCACGCAGAAAGACGTTTGCGCCCTTTGGCGCGGCGGCTGGCAATAACTCTACGGCCACCAACAGTCGCCATGCGCTGGCGGAATCCATGCCTGCGTTTACGGACAATTTTACTTGGTTGAAAAGTACGCTTCACGGTCGCCTCCGACTAATAACGAGCCCGGTGTATACGGTGTTGCTAATGCGAAGTCAACGCCGGTGACGCGGTTCTTGAAAACGGGAAATGCGGGACATTCAAAGGCCCCGGGCCGCCGTTGGGAGACGCCCCGCCGCGGCCCTGGAATTGACGCTCACGGTATGTTTACCGGGCGCGAGGCGTTACGGGCCATGTTCGGGTTGCTCAACTGGGGTGGGTTGCCTAAAAAGACTCAACCGACCTGCTCTGAAAGCCTCGGAAATCTTTGGAAAATTACCTGGAACGCCCGCCCGGATGACCGCACCCGAAAACATGGAGCCCGCCAATCACACGAACAAGACCCTCTGGAACCGGCTTTGGCCTTTGTTTCTGGTGGGCTTGACGCTGGCGGGCGTGTTTATTTTTGACCTCGACGACTATCTCAGCTTCGAGATGCTGAAGAACAACCGCACGGCGGCGATCGACTGGTACGCGCAAAACCGGGTTAGTGCGGTCGTTTACTTCGTTGCCCTCTATGCGCTGGTGGTGGCCTTGTCGGTGCCGGGCGCGGTGTGGCTGTCGTTGGCGGCAGGGCTTCTGATGGGAACCGTCGCGGCGACGATTCTGGTCGTTTTCGCGGCGACGCTTGGAGCGTTGGGGATTTTCCTCATCGCGCGGTATGCGCTGGCCGATTTCTTTCACCAGAAAATGGGCGCCGCGGGCCGAAAAATGGAAGCCGGATTCCAGGAAAACGCAATGTCGTACCTGTTGGTGCTGCGCCTGGTGCCGTTGTTTCCTTTCTGGCTGGTCAATCTGGTGCCGGCGCTGTTGGGGGTTCCGGCCCGGACCTTCGTGATCGGTACGTTTTTCGGTATTATGCCCGGCACCGCCGTTTTCTGCAGCATCGGCAACGGATTGGGCGCCGTTATCGATCGTGGCGAGATGCCTGATCTGAACACCGTCTTCCAGCCGGAAATTATCGGACCCCTGCTGGCCCTGGCGGTATTGTCGCTGATCCCCGTCGTTTACAAGAAAATGAGGAAACAGGATCATGACGAATAGCCTAAGCGTCGATATCTGCGTCATCGGCGCGGGTGCGGGCGGGCTGTCGGTGGCCGCCGGCGCCTCCCAAATGGGCGCTTCGGTGGCCCTGGTCGAAAGCGGGAAAATGGGCGGCGATTGCCTCAATTACGGCTGTGTGCCGTCGAAAGCCATGCTGGCGGCGGGGCACGCGGCCCAAGCGGTCCGCCACGCCGGGCGTTTCGGGGCCGGCACACAAGACCCGGCCATCGACGCCGGGGGCGTGTACGGCCATATCCATGGCGCGATCAAGGCCATTGAGCCGAATGATTCCGTCAAACGCTTCGAAGGCATGGGCGTTACCGTGATCCGGGGCCACGCCCGCTTCACCGGGTCTGGGAACATCGAAGTCGAAACCGGGGACGGGGCCACGGGCATTGCCGCCCGGCGTTTCGTCATCGCCACGGGGTCGCACCCGTTCGTGCCGGCGATCCCCGGACTGGACGGGATCGACTACCACACCAACGAAAGCGTTTTCCTGGGACCCGATCTGCCGGACCATCTGATCGTCACCGGCGGCGGGGCCATCGGCATTGAAATGGCCCAGGCG
>JAESSX010000257.1 GCA_016763915.1 Rhodospirillales bacterium | reverse complement strand
TTACTCCGCTTTTTCGCCATCGAAACCATTGCCTATGTCATCGCGTGGGTCGCCTTTCCCCTGTTCATGGCCAGCTTGGTCCGGGAAATCGGCGCCGAGAAAAATTACATCCGCTTCATCGTCGCCTACAACTGGTCGGCGGTGCTGCAGAACGCCGTCTTCCTGCCCATCGAAATTCTCGCCCTGGGGGGCGGGTTGTCGGCGGCCACGGCGAGCACACTGGGGCTTTTGGCCCTGGTCTGGATCATCGCCTATATCTGGTTTGTTACCCGCAGCGCGCTGGGCGTGACGGGCGCCATCGCGGCGGGAATTGTCGGCGTGGACTTTCTGATCAGCGTCCTTATCAACAGCCTTTCCATCAAGGTGATGTAACGCCCTTGTCACGGCACCCTGGCTTGAAACGCCATGCTTGGACGCAGCCTACGGCAGGAACCAGCCGACGCCTAAAATCGCCAGCAGCACCGGCGATGTCAGAAGACCGGCCACGCTTAGCAACAGACCGATGAAGGCCAACGATATCTGCCACATGAACAGGGCTATCAGCGAGCAGATCAGGGCCAGCGGCACGAAAATATAGCCCTTGGTGAAAATGCCCAGAATCCCGAACACGATGGTGGCGGCGCCGATGATGGAAATTCTCCCCAGCCCGTCCAGTCGGACGGGCCGGGGAGAATCGTGGTCCGTTCGTTCCAGATCCTGTCGATCAGGTTTGAGGCTGAGCGGGATTTTCGCCATGACGATCCTGACTATAAGTCCGGGGCGGGGCGGAAACAACGCCCCCGCGGTCAATAAACGACTTCGACCAGATACAAACCTTCCGGGGGCGCCGTCGGGCCGCCGGCGGCGCGGTCTTTCTTGTCCAGCGCCGACCGGACGTCGTCGGCCGTCCATTTTCCCTCGCCGACAAGCTTCAGGGTGCCGACGATATTGCGCACCTGATGGTGCAGGAACGACCGGGCCCGGGCCCGGATCTCGATCACGTCACCGGTGCGGGTGACGCTCAGCTGGTCCATCGTCTTGAGGGCCGAATTGGCCTGACACCGGGTGGCGCGAAAGGTGGTGAAGTCGTGTTTTCCGATCAACACCTTGGCGGCTTCGTGCATGGCGTCGGCGTCCAGCGGCACCGGCACCCACCAGCTGTCCCCACGGCCCACGCTGAGCGGCCCGCGGCGGTTGGTGATGCGGTAAACGTAGGCGCGCTCTTTCGCCGACAGGCGGGCATCGAAGCTATCGTCCACCGCTTCGGCGTTAAGGATGGAAATGCAGGCCGGCTTGAGGTGGAAGTTGACGGCGTTGGCCACGGTGTCGGCGTCGGTGTCCCGTTCCAGGTCGAAATGGGCGACCTGGCCCAGGGCATGGACGCCGGAATCGGTTCGCCCGGCCCCGAACAGGGTTACGGTTTCGCCCGAAAATTTCCGGATGGCCTCTTCAATCGCCTGCTGCACGGCGCGTCCGTTGTCCTGGCGCTGCCAGCCGACGAAATCGGTGCCGTCATATTCGATGAGAATTTTGTACCGAACCATGGCTGGTTTTTAGACCGCGGCCGTCCGCTAAGCGAGTGATAAGTCTCCAAATATGCCAAAAGTTATAGCAACCTATTCTAAGTCCCTGTAAGACTGGGCCATACTATTTTTACACATGGACATGGACAGGCCATAGATTTGAAACATATTGTAGGCATTATGGAAAATCCAGACCTGCGGCGGGGCGAAGCGACCTCCTCCCGTCGGTTGTATGTGTCCTTTGATTTTTTAACGGATTAGTGAGACCGGCACCTTGAGCACCTCGGACCTCAGCGATACCGACAGGGACTCCCTGCATATCCTTCCGATGACGATACTACCGCTGGAAACGCCGGCCCTCAACCGTGCGCGGCTGATCAAGAACGTGCGCCTGGAAAGTGTCATCGAGCTGTTCTCCGACAAGGATACCGGCAGCGGTCAGATCGACATCGAGGACCTGCCCCATCAATTCAACTGGGACATGTCCGACCCACCCACCGACATGAGCATCGTGCGCAGGATCGGCGCCCTGCCCAGTTATGACGTCTACAGCCTGCGGATCTCGCTCCGGGAAATGGACATTGCCGTCAACGACCACGATTCGCTCAAGCTTTCGGACGCCATGAGCAAGGAACTGACATCCTACATGACGGATTTTACCCGCCCCCTGATTATGCAGATCTACGGCGGTGACGATGTGCGGATCGAAAGTTTCGAAGACGTGATCAAGTTGTTCCGGGCTCCGGACGTCAGCCAGGCGTTGGAAAAAATCCGCATTATGGCGGACAAATTGAACATCAAGCCCGAGGAAATTCCCAAGTTCATGGAGGATTACGGCGATATCTTCCTGTCGTTGTCCTATTACCGCCGCTGTCTGGACGCCATTGAGCCGATCATCACCGAATTTCTTGAAGCCATGGACTCGCTTCGGGACAATTACCAGTTCAAAAGCGACCAGAACCTGGGCAAGACCATGGAAGAGATGGAAGCCACCATCAACGAGCTGATGGCGGCGATTACCGGGCGGTTCGAGAATTTCGAGCGCGGCACCAAACACATGTGGGATGAAATTTCCGCCGAACGCTTCCGCAGGGTCGAACAACTGATCTCCAGCTACCACACCACGATCGGCGGGGTCTTGTGTTCGCTCAGCGTGAAGATGGAGGCCTGGGCCCGCCTGTTCCCCACGCCTTCCGCCGGCGGCCCCGGCAAACGCGCCGAATTCATCATGTCGGAAATGAAGCAGGGCATGGACAAGATCCAGAAGATCGAGGATTCCGCGCCCATGCTGTCGACGCTGAATTAATCAATCCAGTTTGGTTCCCGAAGCCAGCGGAAAGCCGCGGACGAACGCATCGGCGTCCTGCGCGGCCCGGCTCGCGCGCTGCACCCGCTTCAACCGCAGGACCCCGGACCCACAGGCCACGCCCAAAGCATCATCGACAAGGGTTCCCGGCGCCTGCCCGCCTTCCGCCACCTCGGCGGCCAGCACCTTGATGCGTTCGCCGGCGTATTCGAACCATACCCCCGGCCACGGGTTGAGCGCGCGCACCTGACGTTCCAGGTCGGCCGCCGCCAAACTCCAGTCAAGCCGCCCTTCTTCACGGGTCAGCTTGGCGGCATAGGTGACGCCGTCTTCGCCCTGCGGCGTCGCCTGCAAGGTTCCCGCCGCCAGACCCGCCAGGGCCTCGACCATCAGACGGGCGCCCATTTCGGACAGGGCGTCGTGCAGGTCCGGCGCCGTGGTCCGGTCGGTCAGCGCAATCTTTTCCCGCATCAGAACGGGGCCGGTGTCCAGGCCGGCATCAATTTTCATGATACTGACGCCGGTTTCCGAATCCCCGGCCATGATCGCCCGCTGTAACGGCGCCGCCCCGCGCCAGCGCGGCAGCAGCGACGCATGCACGTTCAAACACCCCAACCGGGGCGCGTCAATCACGGCGGCGGGCAAAATCAGCCCATAGGCGACGACGATGGCGGCGTCGGCCTCCAGCGCCCGGAACCCGGCCTGGTCTTGTTCCGGTTTCAGGGATACGGGCGTGCGGGTGAGAAGCCCCCTGGCCTCGGCGAAGGCGTGCACGCTGGACAGCTTTTCCTTTTGCCCGCGCCCGGAAGGCCGGGGCGGCTGGGCATAAACGCAGGCGATCTCATGGCCGGCCTCCAGCAGGGCGGCCAGAACCGGCACCGAAAAATCCGGGCTGCCCATGAAAACAAGACGCAAAGGACTCAAAATTCCCCCCCAAAAAAGCCGTTGTTCCTTACCGCGACGCGACCGCGGCCGGTCGGCGTTAGGGCATTTCCGGTTCACATTGGTTCACCGGAAATGCCC
>JAESSX010000256.1 GCA_016763915.1 Rhodospirillales bacterium | reverse complement strand
TTTCAGAACAGGCAATGACCCGTGTAAATGGGATAAACCTCCCCGGTACTGTAGGGATTTCTAGGGTTTAATTTCATGAGCTTTTGGCCCAGTAAAGACAAATCCGATATGGTGATTTCCTGGATTGGGCTGGCGGTTGTCCTTATCGGCGGCGGCGCCGGAATAGTGGAATACCAAAGCAACCAGAAAGAAAACAGGGTTTCGAACACCTTAACGGTCCTGGAGCGATCCTATAAACCGCCCGTGCTGAAAGCACGACAGGCTGTAGATATAGCCTGGTGGAACGAAGGCGAAAATATAAAGGCCATCCTATTAGCATCCGGGACAGAACAGGAGGTGTCGAAGCGTCTGGACAATGCGGTGATGAACCTGATTGGAAAATATAAAATCCGGAAGCACATTTTTACGCTAATCGAGTTTTATGAAGAGATTTCGATTTGCATTAACGAGAACATCTGTGACAAACAAGTTGCCTTTGAACTGTTCGGCGAGGGCGCGACCACTTTTTACAATCAGAACTACCTGTTCATTAAGCGCTTAAGAAAAAAATCCAACAACAATGATATCGCCGGCCGCCTTCAAAGCTTTCGGAAGGAATTCAGAACCTGGAAGAACACCGAATAATTTCCCGGTCTTTTTCCTGGTTCCCCGCCCCTAAAACTTCATCGGCACCGCGGTGACCACCTGTTCGAGGGCGGTGATCTTTTCCAGCACGTCGGCCGGGGTCGGCCCGTCGGTTTCGATCAGCGCGATGGCGTCGCCGCCCTCCTCCGCGCGGCCCAGGTGGAAGGTGGCGATGTTGACCCCGGCATCGACCAACAGCGTGCCCAGGGAGCCGATCAGTCCCGGCTTGTCCAGGTTGGTGATGTAGAGCATGTGCGGCCCCAGCTTGGCGTCCATGGGGATGCCCTTGATCTCGACCAGACGCGGCTCTTCATTGAACAGGGTGCCGGAGATGGCGCGGGTCTGGGTTTCCGTCTTCACCGTCAGCGTCACCAGGGTCTGAAAGGCGCCGGCTTCGTCGGAGCGGACTTCGCGGATGTGAATATCGCGGTCCTTGGCGATGGTCGGCGCATTGACCATGTTGACGCCTTCCATCAGCGGCGACAAAAGCCCCTGCAGCACCACCGCCGTCAACGGCCGGCAGTTGAGCTCGCCGCACAGCCCTTCATAGGCGATGGTGACGTTCTCGATCGCCGTATGGGTTGCCTGTCCGGCGAAGCTGCCCAGTTGCTGGACCAGCGACATGTAGGGTTTCAGGCGCGGCGCTTCCTCGGCCGACACGGAGGCCATGTTGAGCGCATTGGTCACCGCCCCCGTGGTCAGGAAATCGGCGATCTGCTCGGCCACCTGCTCGGCGACCTTTTCCTGGGCTTCCGTCGTCGCCGCGCCCAGGTGCGGGGTAGCGACCACGCTGTCCATGCCGAACAACGGGTTCTCCTCGGCCGGCTCCTGGGCGAACACGTCGAGCGCAGCGCCCGCCACGTCACCGTTTTCCAGCGCCGCCTTCAGGTCTTTTTCGACGATCAGCCCGCCGCGCGCGCAGTTGATGATGCGCACGCCCTTTTTCATCTTCTTGAAGGCGCGCTCATTGAGGATGTCGCGGGTGGCGTCGGTCAGCGGCGTGTGCAGGCTGATGAAATCGGCGCGCTTGAACAGTTCCGGCAGTTCCACCTTGTCGACGCCCAGGTCCCCGGCCCGCTCAGGCGTCAGGAACGGATCATAGGCAATGACCTTCATCTTCAGCCCCTGGGCGCGGTCGGCGACGACGCCGCCGATGTTGCCGCAACCGATGATGCCGAGGGTCTTGCCCATCAGTTCGACGCCCATGAAGCGGGACTTTTCCCACTTGCCCTGATGGGTCGAAGTATTGGCCAGGGGAATCTGCCGCGCCACGGCCAGCATCATGGAAATGGTGTGTTCGGCGGTGGTGATGGAATTGCCGAACGGCGTGTTCATGACGACGATGCCCCTGGCCGTCGCGGCCTCGACATCGATGTTGTCGACGCCGATGCCGGCGCGGCCGATGACCTTGAGGTTCTTCGCCGCCTCAAGCATCTTGGACGTCACCTTGGTGGCGGACCGGATGGCCAGCCCGTCATAGTCGCCGATGATGTCGGCCAGGCCCTGCTTGTCGAGGCCGGTAATGACATCGACCTCGATGCCGGCTTGTTCCAGGCATTCGCGGGCCAGGGGACTCATCTTGTCGGAAATCAGGACTTTAGGCATGATTGCCTCCTTTTTCCTTGAGCGCCGCCCAGCCCCAGTCCAGCCACGGGAACAGGGCCTCGAGGTCCGATGTTTCCACCGTCGCTCCGTTCCACAGGCGCAGGCCCGGCGGCGCCGCCATGTGGTTGGCGATATCATTCGCCGCGCCCTCTTGTTCGAGCAGGGCCGACAGGTGCTTGCCGACGTTTTTGCGGAAATCCCCGTCCTGGTCCTGCAACCACGGATCGGTGATTTGCAGGGTGATGGATGTTTTCGAGCGCGACGCCGGATCGGGGGCCAGGAAATCGACCCACCCGGCCTGCTCGACCCAGGCGAAGGTGGCCGCCGAATTGGCCTCGACCCGGGACATCAGACCCTTGAGCCCGCCCACGGATTCGGCCCATTTCAGGCTGTTCAGCGCGTCTTCGACGCACAGCATGGACGGCGTGTTGATGGTGATGCCCTCGAACGGGGCCGGGTCGAACTTGCCGTTCTTGGTGAGGCGGAAAACCTTCGGCAGCGGCCACTTGGGCGTATGGCTTTCCAGCCGCTCGATCGCGCGCGGCCCCAAAACCAGCATACCGTGGGCGGCCTCGCCCCCCATCACCTTCTGCCACGACCAGGTGGTGACGTCGAGTTTGTCCCAGGTCAGGTCCATGGCGAAGGCCGCAGACGTGGCGTCACAAAGGGTCAGGCCTTCGCGCCCGGCGGGGATCCAGTCGCCGTCGGGCACCGAGACGCCCGAGGTGGTGCCGTTCCAGGTGAATACGACATCATGGGAAAAATCGACCTGGGCCAGATCGGGCAACGCGCCATAGGGCGCTTTGAGAACCCGGGCGCCGTCGAGGTTCAGTTGCCCGGTAACGTCGGCGGCCCAGGTGGCGCCGAAACTGTCCCACTCCAGAAGATCGACGCTGCGCGGGCCCAACATGGACCACAGCGCCATTTCCATGGCCCCGGTGTCGGAGCCGGGCACGATGGCGATATGATGGCTCGAGGGAATGCCCAGCACGTCGCGGGTGCGGGTGATGACCTCTTTCAGCTTCTCCTTGCCGGTCTTGTGGCGGTGGGAGCGGCCGACGAAGGCGTCCTTGAGATCGTCCAGCGACCAGCCCGGGGGCTTGGTGCAGGGACCGGATGAAAAGCGGGGATTGGCCGGACGGATGTCCGGTTTCGGGGCGGTGTTCATAATTTTATTCCTTCCTCACAGAAGGGCGCGCCCCGTTGGGGGGGCGTGGCCCGGAGGTCTTATAGGCCCGCCCCTTGGACGGGTCAAGATTTCCCTGAACAAAAATTGTTACTTTAACCATGGTTTTTTTCCGATAAAAAAACGCTCTCAAGAATCCCGGCTCTTATCCCTCAGACGTGTAAAAGTTCATGCCGCCACCGCCGTCGAACCACCGTTCCGCCAAAGACCCCGTCCAGGCCTTGGTGGTCGGCGATTTCCAGGTCGTCGGCGATCTGGTCAATGGTATTCTGAACAAGGACACGCGCATCCACGTCGCCGCCCGCCCGGCCGACAGTGCCGACGCCGTGGCCCAATTCCGCACCACCGAGGCCGAGGTCGTAATCATCGACATCGGCGGCCATCCGAAGGACTCCCTGACCGCCATTTCCAGGCTTCTGCGCATCGACTCCAGGGCCCGGATCATCCTGGTGTCGACGCTCAATTTCACCAACGTCAAAACCGGGCTGG
>JAESSX010000255.1 GCA_016763915.1 Rhodospirillales bacterium | reverse complement strand
GCCACCAGCATCGCGAAAAAATAGGGGTTAACGTCGAAAGCGGCAGCATGGGCAGGAAGATCGGCACGAAGATGATCAGGATTTCCAACCATTCCAGGGGCCAGCCCAAAAGGAAGATAATTATCTGCACCATGATCAGGAACTGCCAGGGGGCCATGTTAAATCCGAGAACGAAATGCTCGATGATTTCGTGGCCGCCAAGGTATGAGAATACGGACGCAAAGGTCCATGATCCGACAAACAGCCAGCACACCATGGCCGTCGTTTTCGCCGTCAGGTAGACGGATTCTTTCAGCATTATCCAACTGAGAGAGCCATACATCCACGCCAGTACGAGCCCGCCGAATGCGCCCATTGCGGCGGCTTCCGCCGGTGTCGCAAGGCCGCCAAGAATGGATCCAAGCACCAGCATAATAAGGGCCGTCAAGGGAACGAAGGAGGTCAAAAGCTGCCAATAGACAACGCGCCTGGGCGGAACATCCTCTTCGCGCGGCTTCGGCGCAATCGACGGATTAATTAAGACGCGGAAAATGACGTAGACAATGTACGATCCGGCCAAAAGGAACCCAGGGATAATGGCGGCGGCGTATAGGCGCAGAGGCGAAAGTTCGGCAATGGCCGCATAAACGATCAGCATGATCGAGGGCGGGATCAAAATACCAAGCGTGCCGCCGGCGCAGATGACGCCGGAGGCGAAACTCTTGTCATAGTTCGCCTTGGCCATCGCCGGAAATGCCAGCAGTCCCATCAGGGTCACGACCGCGCCGACGATACCGCTGGCGGTGGAAAACACGGCGCACGTGATCAAAGCCGCGATCGCCATGGATCCCGGCAAATTACGGGCCGCCATTTGCAGGGAGTAGAACAGCTTGTTGACGATGTTGGCGCGTTCAACCACATAGCCCATGAACAGGAACAGCGGGATCGCGACCAGGGTATCGTTTTCCATCACCGAATAGGTGTTCTGGTTCAGCAGATAGAAAATCTTGTTGTTGAAAACATCGGCGATGGTTTCGATGCTGCCGGCTTCGTAATAGGCGTAGTAGCCAAAGGCAACGCCCATGGCGAGCAACGTGAAGGCAACGGGAAACCCGAGCAGCACCATCACGATGAAAAGCGATAACATCAAAATCGCTACTTCGGGGTTCGTCATACTTGAGTATGCTCCGTCAAACCTGATAGGGGTAAAAAAAAGAGGGTTATTTGATTTAAAGCCCGGTAGCCTGGCCTTTTAAAAGCTCTTCCGTTTCGCGGGCGTCTTCCAGCCGCGGAAGCCATTCGTTTGTCTTTATCGCCAGATAGCATCGCATGCATTCCGCAATACCCTGAAGGATGAACAATCCACCGGCCAGCGGGATCAGGGTTTTGAAGTAATAAATCTGAATGCGGGCCGGGCTGTTCCAACTGACTTCTTTGTAACGCCATGAGTCCATGGCGATTTCCCAGCCGAACCAGACCAGGGCGATCATGCCCGGGAAAAAGAAGATGATGTATAAAAGTAAATCCATACGGGCCTGCCAGCGAACCGGCCACAGGCGGTAAACCACATCCGCGCGCACATGAGTGTCCTGGGCGAGGGCGTAAGGCCCGGCCATCAGGAACAGCGCCCCGTACATCTGAACCATCATGTCGAAAGCCCATAAAGTAGGTGCGTTGAGGACGTACCGCACGAAAACTTCATAGGCGACCGAAAGGGTTAAAATCAGAATACACCAGCCAAAGGCACGCCCAACCCAGATACTGAGTTCTTCAATAGCATGAATAACGTATGTCACGGCCAGGTCTCCCGCCTTTTAGTTATGGTAAGTATTTGAGGGACAGCCTTTCGGCTGTCCCTCAATACCGATCAGTTTTGCAGAATGGTCCCGCAAAAAAAACCAGATTTAGTTAACCGAAGTGGTGCTTGTATGCAATACCATAATCCGGCTGGTTCAAAAGCAGGTAGTCCATCACTTTCTTGGCATAGGTCTTCTGCGATTTAACCACCTTGGCGAAGAACGGATCTTTTGACGAAATCCGGTTAACAACGGTATCCCAAGCTTTCAACTGATCGATCATGACTGAATCCGGCGTCCGGTAGACATTGACGCCATGCTTTTCCTTCAGTTTGATCAGATCGTCGGCATAGCGAAGGGTGTTGTTCCAGTAGAAGTTCGAGTTTTCGGCTTCGGAAGCGTATTCCAGAATGCTCTGAAGCTCTTTTGACAGGGATTTAAACTTCTTCTTGTTGAAGGTAACCTCGAAGCATTCCTGGGATTGGTGGAAGCTGGCCAGGTGATAGTGCTTGGAAACATCCTGCATGCCGAAGTCGCTGTCGGATGTCGGGTTGTTGAACTCGGCGGCGTCGATCAGACCGCTCTTCATTGCCGGCTGAATTTCGCCACCCGGTAATTGCACGACCGACATGCCCATTTCCGTCATAACGTCAGCCGCCAGGCCAACGGTACGGTACTTAAGGCCCTTCATCTGGGATGAGCTTTTGATCTCTTCCTTGAACCAGCCCAGCGGCTGCGCCGGCATCGGGCTGTTGAAGAAGCTGACCAGGTTGAGGCCGAGGGATCCCATCAACTCATTGAAGAGCTCTATGCCGCCGCCATAGTGAATCCAGCCCAGCATTTCCTGCGCCGACCAGCCGAAGCAGGGGCCGGTTCCGAACAGGGACGCCGCAGGCGACTTGGAATACCAATACGCAGGCACGTAGTGAGCGCCGTCAAGGACGCCACGGTGAACGGCATCCTGCATTTGGCTGGTTTTGACAACGGAGTTCACCGACAACAAGTCGATCTTCAGACCCTTGCCGGCCATGGAGTTCACGCGGGCAACATAGCTTTTGGCGTTTTCGAGAAAAATGCCGCCACCCCACGCCGCCTGAACTTTCAGGGTCGTCGGTTTGGCCATGGACACGTTCGGCATCGCCAGAGTAGCGGCACCGGCGGCGACGACAGTGCCGGTCCGGATGGCTCCCTCCAGCACCCAGCGCCACCAGCAGTGGTGGTGCTGCCCAAGGGGGATAGTGCGGCGACGATGTCGATTTCTTATTTCCGATACGACGCGATTCGAAAGCTGAAGCACTTTGCTGCCAACGCCTCGTCCACCGCCACCACAGACCACAACAGCACCAGTGGCAGTTCGAGTTCGGCAACTCCGCTGCTT
>JAESSX010000254.1 GCA_016763915.1 Rhodospirillales bacterium | reverse complement strand
GATCGGCGCCAAGGCCGACGCCATCGCCAAGGCCGAAGACCGCCTGCAGTTCCGCGAAGCGATGACCAACATCGGCCTCGAATGCCCGGTAAGCCGGGTCGTGGAGACCATGGAGGGAGGCCGCGCCGCGATGAAGGACATCGGCCTGCCGATGATCATCCGCCCGTCGTTCACGCTCGGCGGCATAGGCGGCGGCATCGCCACCACGGTCGAGGAATACGAGAAATTCGTCGAAACCGGGCTCGACGCCTCGCCGGTGACCCAGGTGCTGGTCGAGGAATCGATCCTGGGGTGGAAAGAATTCGAGATGGAGGTCGTGCGCGATCACGCCGATAACTGCATCATCATCTGTTCCATCGAAAACGTCGACCCCATGGGCGTGCACACCGGGGACAGCATCACCGTCGCCCCGGCGCTGACGCTGACCGACAAGGAATACCAGATCATGCGCAACGCCTCGATCGCGGTGCTGCGCGAGATCGGCGTCGATACCGGGGGCTCCAACGTGCAGTTCGCCGTCGACCCCGACACCGGGCGCCTGCTGCTGATCGAAATGAACCCGCGCGTGTCGCGCTCGTCGGCGCTGGCGTCAAAAGCGACCGGCTTCCCCATCGCCAAGATCGCGGCCAAGCTGGCCGTCGGCTACACGCTGGACGAACTGGCCAACGACATCACCGGCGTCACGCCGGCCAGCTTCGAGCCGACCATCGATTACGTGGTGACGAAAATCCCCCGCTTCACGTTCGAGAAATTCCCCGGCGCCGAGGCCCTGCTCAGCAGTTCCATGAAATCGGTCGGCGAGGCGATGTCGATCGGCGGCACCTTCGCCGAGTCTCTGCAAAAGGGCCTGCGCTCGATGGAAACGGATCTCACCGGCCTGAACGAGGTCGACGGTTTCGGCGCCGACGGCGAGGATATCCTGGCCGCCCTGTGCCAGGCCCGCCCGGACCGGTTGCTGCTCATCGCCCAGGCCTTCCGCCAGGGCCACGCCCTTGAGGACATCCGGGGCGCGTCGAAATACGACCCGTGGTTCCTGGAACAGATCGAAGCCCTCGTCGCGGCGGAAGCCCGGGTTCGCGCCGACGGCCTGCCCAAGGACGCGCCGGGGCTGCTGGCGCTCAAGAAAATGGGCTTTTCCGACGAACGGCTGGGCGAGTTGTGCGGGCTGGGCGGCGCCGCGATCACCGCGCGCCGGCGCGAGATGGACATTTCCCCGGCGTACAAGCGGGTCGATACCTGCGCCGGGGAATTCCCGTCGCAGACGTCTTATATGTATTCGACCTATTCGGGCGACGGCCTGGGCGCGGCGGAATGCGAGGCCGAGCCGTCCGCCCGCCGCAAAGCCGTGATCCTGGGCGGCGGTCCCAACCGCATCGGCCAGGGCATCGAATTCGATTACTGCTGCGTGCACGCGGCCTATGCGCTGAAGGACATGGGCATCGAGGCGATCATGGTCAACTGCAACCCGGAAACCGTGTCGACCGATTACGACATCTCGGACCGGCTGTATTTCGAGCCGCTCACCGCCGAGGACGTAATCGAGCTGATCCGCGTCGAGCAGCGTTCGGGCGAATTTCTGGGCGTCATCGTGCAACTGGGCGGACAGACGCCGCTGAAGCTGAGCCACGCGCTGGAGGCCGAGGGCATTCCCGTGCTCGGCACCTCGCCCGACGCCATCGACCTGGCCGAAGACCGCGAACGGTTCCAGGCCTTGTTGAAGGAACTCGGCCTCAAGCAGCCGAAGAACGGCCTCGCGCGGAGCGGCGTCGCGGCCGAAACGGTGGCCCGCGACATCGGCTTTCCGCTGGTCATCCGGCCCAGTTACGTGCTCGGCGGCCGGGCCATGGAAATCGTCCACGACATGGCCGGGCTGCAACGCTATATGGCCGCGGCCGTCCATGTGTCGGGCTCGAGCCCGGTGCTGCTGGATTCCTTCCTCGAAGACGCCATCGAGGTCGATGTGGATGCGCTTAGCGACGGCACAGATGTTTACGTCGCCGGCATCATGCAGCACATCGAGGAAGCCGGCATCCATTCCGGCGACAGCGCGTGTTCGCTGCCGCCCTATTCGCTGAGTCTTAAGATCATTGCCGAGTTGGAACGCCAGACGACCATGCTGGCGGGCGCTTTGGGCGTCGTCGGCCTTATGAACGTGCAGTACGCGGTCAAGGGCGAAGACATCTATCTGATCGAGGTCAACCCGCGCGCCAGCCGCACCGTGCCCTTCGTCGCCAAGGCGACCGGGGTGGCGGTGGCCAAACTCGCCGCCCGCCTCATGGTTGGCGAGAAACTGAAAGATTTCGGCCTGCCCGCGTCGGGGTCGCAAGCGGCCGCCAGCCGGGACCACTTCGCGGTCAAGGAGGCGGTGTTCCCGTTCGCCCGCTTCCCCGGCGTCGATATCCTGTTGGGCCCCGAGATGAAGTCGACCGGCGAGGTGATGGGGCTGGACACCGATTTCGAGCGCGCCTTCGCCAAATCGCAACTGGGCGCGGGCAACGGCCTGCCGACGGGCGGCGCCGTCTTCATCTCGGTCAAGGACCGCGACAAAGCCACGGCCGCCCAGTTGGCCAGGCGGCTCAGCGATCTCGGCTTCGAGATTATGGCGACCGGCGGCACGCAGGACTTCCTGTCCGCCCAGGGGCTGGCGGTGACGCGCGTCAACAAGGTGCTGCAAGGCGCGCCCCATTGCGTCGACGCCATCAACGACGGCGGCGTGCAGTTGGTCATCAACACCACCGAGGGCGCCCAGGCGATTACCGACAGTTACACCATCCGGCGCGGCGCGCTGATCAACAACATCCCCCATTACACCACCATGACGGGGGCCGCGGCGGCCGTCGGCGCCATCGAGGCGATCGCCAAGGGCGCCCTTGAAGTGGCGCCGTTGCAGGCTTATTTTGATAAATCGTTTTAGGGAATTTTAGCTCCCCGGCCCCTGGCGGCGCGGGAGAGTTGCGTTTTAAGGGATGTCTAACAATGGAAAAAGTACCGATGACCGCCTCCGGGCTCGCCGCCCTGGAAGAGGAGTTCCGCCACCTCAAGAACGTGGAACGCCCGGCCATTTCCAAAGCCATCGGGGTCGCCCGTGAACACGGCGATTTGAAGGAAAACGCCGAATACCACGCCGCCAAGGAACGCCAAAGCTTCATCGAAGGCCGGCTCAAGGAACTCGAAGGCGTGATCAGCTGTTCCCAGGTCATCGACCCCTCGACGCTCAGCGGCGACCGGGTGCAGTTCGGCGCCACCGTGCTGCTGGCCGACGAGGAAACCGACGAGGAAAGCACTTTCCAGATCGTCGGCAGCGAAGAATCCGACGCCAAAAGCGGCCGTTTGTCCGTAACCTCCCCGCTGGCCCGCGCCCTGATCGGCAAGACGCCCGGCGATTCCGTCGAGGTCCTCACGCCTGGCGGCGGCAAGTCCTACGAGATCGTTAAGGTGGAGTTCAAGTAGGGGCTAAAGCAAATCCCGAGCAAATGGGCTCATTTGCGACGACGAATTTGCGTTAAAAAAAAGCAAATCCCGAGCAAATGGTTTCATTTGCGACGACGCATTTGCGTTAAAAAAGAAGCAAATCCCGAGCAAATGTCTTCATTCGCGACGACGAATTTGCGGTAAATATAAGCAAATCCCGAGCAAATGAGCTCATTTGCGACGACGTATTTGCGGTAAAAAAATACCCTAGTCTTTCTTGACCAGCCCGGTCAGCCCGGCGACGGCGATGGTGGTCAGGAACCAGCCGAGCAGAATTTCCACCCACAGCCAGATTTTGTAACGCCAAGCCCATAAAACAGGTCCGTCAGTCTTCCCGGGGAGCCAGTAGCTTTCCTGATGCAGATCGACGATGGGCAGGAACACATCCAGGGAATACCAAGCAGCGGAAAACGCCGGGTAATCGAGCGGCCGCCACCGGCCGCCACTGTTAAAATATCTATCGTCGAGCAAGACCCGTTCCTTGGACGGGTGAATGGCTTTCCGGGTTTCTGCATTGGCGAAAACCAGCCAGCCCGCGAACACGATAGCCAGCATCCAGATTAATGCTTTCCAGGGTTTGTAGCCGTGGGCAATGGTGACGCTGAGAATCCCATTCCAAAGCCACTCACCAAGATTGGCGCAGCAACGGTTCGACCGGAAATCATCGTGCTTGGCGATGCCGACATCGCGGGCATCCCTGGTGTGGCCCATCTGCCGGAAGACTTTGATCAGGTGTTCATAGGGTTGCGGGGTGAATTCCTTTGGTATTTTGGGCTGGCGTCCGAGCCAGTCCAGACGTTCTTCCGCCGTCTGCGGCGCCCCCGGCGCGAAGGCGGAATATTCGAAGCCGTCCAGCAACAGACTGCCGTATTTCGGCCAACCCGCCTTGTTATCCATCAAGGGGCCGGTCCGGGCATGCTGGAAGGAGATGTTCCCGGTCGTTTCTTCCGCAGGTCTCCAGAAGAAAATTCCTTTCACCCGGGCATTCTGAAGGACGAAGGCGAACTCAAGGAGGTTTTCGTTTACGAACGTGGCATCGTCGCAGTCAAGCTGGCCGTCGATTTTCGCGCCCATTAACGACACCCTGCCCTTGGCCGAGAAACCGTTCCTGAGAAGGACGGCCCCCTTGACGGTGAGGCTCTGGGCGTCGAGGGCGAACCCTTCGGGCTTGTCGTTTTCGAACGTGGCGTTAGTGCAGGAAAGCTGGCCGCCGATTTCCGCGCCCGATAACGACACCCCGCCCTT
>JAESSX010000253.1 GCA_016763915.1 Rhodospirillales bacterium | reverse complement strand
TGACGACATCGTTGGAGCTGATGCCGGACGGTTTGTCGATGATCAGCCAGCCGTGGATCGGCGTGCCGCGGCGTTTACGCCCCATCGCCGGAGTCTCCGTTATCGGACGGGGCGTCATCCTCGCCCAGGTCGCGGGCCACCAGCGGGGTTTTCAGCAGGTCTTCGATGTGGGCCGCTTCCTCGAACGTATGATCGGGCTCAAAACGCAGGTTGGGCAGGCGTTTCAGTCTGATTTTCCGGCCTATCAGGCGGCGCACGAACGGCGCCGCCCGGTTGAGGGCTTCGACCACGCCGGGGATGTCGTCGCCGCCCAGCGGCATGACATACGCCGTGGCGTTGCGCAGGTCCGGGCTGATGCGGACTTCGGTGACGGTCACCGCCGCCCCGGCCAGTCCCGGATCGTGAATATCGCCGCGCTCCAGAATCCACGCCAACGTATGGCGCAGCTCTTCGCCCACCCGCAGCTGGCGCTGACTTGGGGCCTTGGCATCCCCTTTGCTCATATGAGTCCTCGTTTGCTTGACGGGCGATGGACCGCCGCCGGGAGCTTACAGTTCCCGGGCGATTTCCTCGGTTTCAAAACATTCGACCATGTCGCCGACCTGGATATCCTGGTAATTGGCGAAGCCCATGCCGCATTCGGTGCTGTCTTTGACTTCCTTGACGTCGTCCTTGAAGCGCTTGAGCTGGCTCAGTTCGCCTTCGTGGATGACCGTATCGTCGCGCACCAGGCGCACCTTGGCGCCACGGCGGACCACGCCTTCGGTAACCATGCAGCCGGCGATCTTGCCGACCTTGGAGACACTGAAGACCTCGCGGATTTCGGCATAACCGAGAAGGTTTTCCTTGATCGTCGGGGCCAGCATGCCGGACAGGGCCGCCTTCAGGTCGTCGATCAGGCTGTAAATGATCGAATAATAGCGGATTTCGACATTATCCCGGCGCGCCAGGTCGCGGGCCTGCGGGTTGGCGCGGACGTTAAAGCCGAGAACCAGCGCGCCGGAGGCTTTGGCCAGCGTCACGTCGGATTCACTGATGCCGCCGACGCCGGAATGCAGAATCTTAACCTGAACCTCTTCCGTGCCCAAGGCCTCAAGCGCCCCGGAGATGGCCTCGACGGAGCCATGCACGTCGCCCTTCAGGACCGCCGGCAGAATCTGCAGATCGTTGCTTTCCTGGATTTTCTCGAACATCTGCTCCAACGTGCCGCGGGCTCCGGCGGCGGCTTTCTCGTTGCGAACCCGGTTCTGGCGGAATTCGACGACCTCGCGCGCGCGGCCGTCGCTGTCGACGACGGCAAATTCCTCGCCGGTGGCCGGCGTGCCGTTAAGGCCTAAGACTTCCACCGGTGTCGACGGGCCGGCCTCCTGCAGGTTGTCGCCGTTGGCGTCGATCAGCGCCCGGGCACGGCCCCATTCGTTGCCGGCAACGAAGATATCGCCGACCTTGAGCGTGCCGCGTTGCACCAGAACGGTGGACACCGAACCACGGCCCGGCTCCATCTTGGATTCGATCACGACGCCTTCGGCCATGCGGTCCGGGTTGGCTTTGAGGTCGAGAAGCTCGGCCTGCAGCAGGATGGCTTCTTCCAGCTTGTCCAGATTGGTATTTTCCGTCGCCGAGACTTCGATCGCCAGAACATCTCCGCTCATTTCCTCGACCACCAGATTGTGCTGCAACAGGTCGGTGCGGACGCGGCCGGCATCGGCCCCTTCCTTGTCCATTTTGTTGATGGCGACGATGATCGGTACGCCGGCGGCCTGGGCGTGGTCGATGGCCTCGATGGTCTGGGGCATGATCCCGTCATCGGCGGCGACGCACAACACCACGATATCGGTGACATTGGCGCCGCGGGCGCGCATTTGGGTAAACGCCGCATGGCCCGGGGTGTCGATGAAGGAAATCTTCTGGCCCGACGCCAGGGTAACCTGATAGGCGCCGATATGCTGCGTAATGCCGCCTTTTTCGTGGCCGGCGACATCGGTTGCGCGGATCGCGTCCAACAGGGACGTTTTGCCGTGACCGACATGGCCCATGACCGTCACCACCGGCGGACGGGTCCGCAGCAAAGCTTCGTCGTCGGCATCGCCCTTGAGGCCCAGTTCGACGTCGGCATCGGACACGCGGGTCAGCTTGTGGCCGAATTCGGCGACCACCAGTTCCGCCGTGTCGGCATCGATGGTTTGGCTAATCGACGCCGCCACCCCCATGTTCAACAGCGTCTTGATGACGTCCGACGCGCGTTCGGCCATGCGGATGGCCAGCTCCTGCACGGTGATGGTTTCCGGGACGATGACGTCGCGGATGACTTTCTTGCCTTCCGACAGGTGGCGTTGTTGTTGCTGTTTTTCCTTTTCGCGGGCGCGCTTAATGGACGCCAGGCTACGGGTCCTTTCCTCGCTGCCGCCCAGGGCCTCGGCAATGGTCAGCTTGCCGGAGCGCCGCCTGGGCTCGGTGCGCCTCGACGACGGCGGGCGTTGGCCCGGGCGTTCCAGGACGCGTTTTCCGCGCGCCTTGTGTTCGTGTTCGGGTTCGCTATCACCCGTTTCCAGCGCCTCCAGCTTGGCGGCGGCGGCGGAGGCGGCGGCCTTGGCGTCCTGTTCGCGCTTTTTTTCATCTTCTTCGGAAAGACGGACGACGGGCTCTTCGGCGGCGGCCTTGGCCTGGGCCTGGGCCTGGGCTTTGGCCTGGATCCTGGACTCGGCCTCAGCCTGGACTTCGCTTTCGAACTGTTTGGCGCCTTCCAGCGCGCGGGCGCGGGCGGCCTTTTCCTCGTCCGTCAGGGTTCCGGCGGCAACCGGCTCGGGCGCGGTTCCGGCGACAGGCGAAACTTCGGTGTCCGGCGCCTTGACTTCGATTTCGGCTTCCGCCACCTCGGGCACCTCGGCCATGTGGCCGCCGGCATCGCGGGCGAAGGTGCGTTTTTTGCGAACCTCGACCGTCACCATGCGCGAACGCCCATGGGAAAAGTTCTGGCGGACCTGTCCGGTCGCGACCGTCTTTTTCAGCTCGAGCTTGCCCGGCTTGGACAACCCCAGCTTACTTCCTTTTTTTCTTTCTTCGGTCTCGGCCATATTCTTAAATCATCCTGTGTTGGGGCCTTGGTCTCCGCCCCGTTCCCAAATTTTCGCCCGTCTCTTTAACGTATTATCGTACCGAAAATCTTCAATCTTCTCATGCGACCCGTCATCGCCGGCCCAACCTTACCCCCTGGACCCGCGAAAGGCTATCAGCCGGTCCGTTTCGCAACACGCAGTCCGCCAGCCGGCCGCGGTCGATAACCCCGTGAACGGCGTTGTCCCGTCCCAGCGCCCTTCCCAGGTCTTCGGCGCTGAACTGGTCCACCACCGCCAAATCCGGCGCCAACGCCCCGATTTTGTCCCGTCCGTCGGCGGCACCGTCACAGGCCCGCAACAAGACGCCCCCTTTACCATCGCGCAGCCGGGCCTTTGTTTTCTCAAACCCGGCGACAACTTCCCCGGCGCGCCGCGCCAAACCGATCAAATCCAGACACCGGCGCACCATCAGGCTGTCCACCTGGTCCGCCAGATTCTCCGGCAAACCGACCTTGCGGCGCGCGGCCCGCGCAAAAAGACCTTTAGCGCAGGCTGTATTTACCATATCGCGCTCGCCACTCAACCATAAACCCCGTCCCGGCAGCCCCCCGTCCAGGTCGGGAACCAGGTTCCCGTCGGGTCCGACGACAAAACGCAGCAGCTGATCTTTCGGCTTTTGCGCGCCGGTGACGATGCATGTCCGCAGCGCCGGAGCCGTCCCGGCGGCTTTCCGGGGCTGACGTCGCAACCTTCCGGCGCTGGTATTTTGCCCTCGCCCGGCTATTTTTCATCCTCCCCGGCGGAAGTCGCTTCCGCCTTGTCACCGGCGCTGTCGGCCGCTTCCTCTGTCTCAGCAGTCGCTTCCGCCTTGTCACCCGCGCTGTCGGCCGCTTCCTCTGCTTCAGCAGTCCCCGCCGCCTTGTCACCGGCGCTGTCGGCCGCTTCCTCTGCCTCAGCCGTCGCCGCCGCCTTGTCTTCTTCTTCAAACCAGTGGGCGCGGGCGGCCATGATGATGTCGTTGGCCTGGGATTCATTCAGGGTTCCGGCGGGGGCGAACTCCATCAGTTCGTCGGCCGCCAGATCGGCCAGGTCGTCGCGGGCTTTGATCCCGTTTTCGCCCAGCGCCACCAACAGCTCCGGACCCACGCCTTCGACTTCGGCCAGTTCGTCGCTGACTTCAAGTTCCTTGCGGCGCAACATCAGGGTTTCGTCCCGGGTCTCCAGGAAGGTCCGCGCGCGTTGGCGTAACTCCTCGGAAATTTCCTCATCGAACCCTTCGATATCGACCATGTCCTCGACCGGCACGAAGGCCACTTCCTCGACCGACGAGAAACCTTCGGTGACCAGCAGGTGGGCGATCACGTCGTCCACGTCGAGGGCCTCGACGAACATCTGCGAACGGACCTTGAACTCCTCGTTGCGGCGCTCCGATTCCTCGGCCTCGGTCAACAGGTCGATATCCCACCCCGACAGCTGGGACGCCAGGCGCACGTTCTGGCCGCGCCGGCCGATGGCCAGGGACAGTTGTTCGTCCGGCACCACCACCTCGATGCGGTTGGCTTCCTCGTCGAGAACCACCTTGGCGACCTCGGCCGGGGCCAGGGCGTTGACGATGAAGGACGCCGGGTCCGGCGACCATTGGATGATGTCGATCTTTTCGCCCTGCAGTTCGCCGACCACGGCCTGCACGCGCGAGCCGCGCATGCCGATGCAGGGACCGACCGGATCGATGCTGGAATCGTGGGACAGAACCGCAATCTTGGCGCGTGAGCCGGGGTCGCGGGCGACCGACTTGATTTCAATAATGCCGTCGTAGATTTCCGGCACCTCTTGAGAGAACAGCCGGGACATAAACTGGGGATGGGTGCGCGACAGGAAAATCTGCGGCCCGCGGGCCTCTTCGCGCACGTCGACGATATAGGCGCGGACCCGGTCGCCGGTGTTGAAATGTTCGCGCGGGATGGATTCGTCGCGGCGCAGCATGGCTTCGGCACGGTTGAGATCGACGATGACATTGCCGTATTCGACCCGCTTGACCAGGCCGTTGACGATCTCGCCGATCCGGTCCTTGAATTCCGCGAACTGGCGGGTGCGTTCGGCATCGCGCACGCGCTGCACGATCACCTGCTTGGCCGTCTGGGCGGCGATGCGGCCGAAATCGATGGGCGGCAGGCCGGTCACCATGAAATCGCCGGCCTCGGCGTCGGTAAGGGTCTTCCTGGCCATGGCCACATCCAACTGGGTGGCTTCGTTTTCCACCTCTTCCGGATTTTCCACGACCTCCATATAGCGGACCAGGTTGATTTCTCCGGTGCCCCGGTCGATGGTGGCGCGGATATCGTGCTCGTGGCCGTATTTGGACCGTCCGGCCTTCTGGATCGCCTGTTCCATGGCCTCGAGGACTTCCTCACGGTCAATGCCCTTGTCGCGGGCAACGGTTTCCGCCACTTCGATTAATTCGGGGCGCGTCTGGGCGGCGCCTGTTTCCATGGATTCAGTCATAATCTGTTAATTCTCCTCCGATGCCGCGATCAATTCGTCGGTCATGAGCAATTTCGCCTTGTGGATATCCGGGTGCGGCAAATCCACCTCGACCCCGTCCACGAGAATTCTTACGGTGTCGCCATCGACACCCAAAAGCCGCCCCCGGAATCGGCGCCGGCCGTCCAGGGGCCGGTTGATTTCGATTTTCGCCTCCAACCCCTGAAAGCGTTCGAAATCCCCAAGCCGGACCAATGGGCGGTCCAGCCCGGGCGACGAGACCTCAAGCGTATAGGCCCCGCTGATCGGGTCGTCGACTTCCAGCAGCGCCGAAACAGCGCGGCTGATGGTGGCGCAATTGCTCGCCGTCATCCCCTGGCCGTCCTTGGGTTCCGCCATGACCTGCAACACGACCTGGTCTTTGCCCATGACCTGCACGCGCACGATGTCGAAACCCAAATCGTCGACGGTCGCCTCGATCAGATTGTGGATGCGCTCGGAAAGATCCACGCCTAAGTTCGCTTTCATCTGGTCCCCGCGGTCGGGGGCATATATAAAAAAACAAAAGGCGGGCCACCGGCCCACCCAATCAATCCCACTCAAATTTTCGGATTAAACGAGTCCGTACATTTCAGAACGTAGGCCGTTTATATACCGGCGATATCCGGAATTCAATGGTTTTCCAACGTCGGCGCTGACTCGTCGGCTGCCCTCGCGCGGCGGGTAAAACACAAATAGGCCGCCGCCAGGCCTTCTTCCTTGGCTTTTTTTTCGTAGCGCGTTTCGACCCAGTCGGACGGCGGCTCCGCCCAGTCCCGTTTTGATCGCGCGCCCCACACCAGTTGCGGGCACCGGGTCAGGTGTTCCAGCATCCAGCCCACATACCCCATATGATCGCTGGCCAGGCGCAATTGGGCGTCGTCCTTCATCAGCCGGGTCAGGGTTTCGACGGTGTCGTCGGAAATGAAGCGGCGCCGGTGATGACGCTTTTTCGGCCACGGGTCCGTATAGAGGGCGAACACCCGGCCGAACACGGCGCCGGGCAGGGCGGCGAACAGTTTGCGCGCGTCGTCGTCGAAAATCCGCACATTGGTCAGGCCGTCCCGTTCGATCAGGCTCAAAAGATTGGCCACGCCGTTGATGAAGGGCTCGCAACCGATGAAGCCGATGTCGGGATGGGCCCGGGCCTGGGCCGCCAGGTGTTCGCCGCCGCCGAAACCGACCTCCAGCCAGATGTCGCGGAGCGGGCCGGAAAAGGCCGCCTCGGGATCAAGGATGCCGTCGGCGGGTAGCGTGATCCTGAGTTCCGGCAGCCGGGTGTCGATCAGCGCCTGGCGGTTGGGCCGCAGCTTGTGGCCCCTGCGGCGGCCGTACCATTGCGGTCCGTCGTGGCCCTTTGCGACGGGCATCAGGTCATGACCTAAGCGCCGAAGGCCGACTTCAGGCCATTGACCAGGTCGGTCCGTTCCCACGAAAAGCCGCCGTCTTCGTCCGGCGCCCGGCCGAAATGACCATAAGCCGCGGTGCGGGCATAGATCGGGCGGCTGAGTTTCAGGTGTTCGCGGATGCCGCGCGGCGACAGGTCGACCATGTCCTGCAGGGTCGCTGACAGGCGGCTCTCTTCAATCTGGCCGGTATCGTGGGTGTTGACATAAACCGACAGCGGCTTGGCAACGCCGATGGCGTAAGACACCTGGATGGTGCAGCGGTCGGCCAGACCCGCGGCGACCACATTTTTCGCCATGTACCGCGCCGCATACGCGGCCGAACGGTCCACCTTCGTCGGGTCCTTGCCGGAAAACGCGCCGCCGCCGTGGGGCGCGGCGCCACCGTAGGTATCGACGATGATCTTGCGCCCGGTCAGTCCGCAGTCGCCGTCCGGACCGCCGACGACGAACCGTCCCGTCGGGTTGACGTAGAATTCCGCCTCTTCGCACATCCAGCCGTCGGGCAGAACGCCGGTGACGTGCGGACGGACGATTTCGCGCACCGCGTCCTGGTCCAGGCTTTCGGAATGTTGGGTCGAAACGACGATTGATGTGGCGCGGACCGGTTTGCCGTCCACGTATTGCAGCGTCACCTGGCTTTTGGAATCGGGGCCGAGGCCGAGCTCGGCGCCGGAATGGCGGGCTTCGGCCAGGGAGCGCAGGATGGCGTGGGAGTAATGGATCGCCGCCGGCATCAGGACATCGGTTTCCCGGCAGGCATAGCCGAACATCAGGCCCTGGTCGCCGGCGCCTTCGTCCTTGTTGCCGGTCGCATCGACGCCCTGGGCGATGTCGGCGGACTGGGAATGCACATACACGGCGATCTGGGCATTCTCCCAGTGGAAGCCGTCCTGGGCATAGCCGATGTCCTTGACCGCCGAACGGGCGATGTTCTCCATCACGTCCGGCGTGATGGTATCGGGGCCGCGAACCTCGCCGGCAAGAACGATCTGGTTGGTGGTGCACAGGGTTTCGACCGCGACACGCGACAGCGGGTCGGCGCCGAGAAACTTGTCGACGATGGCGTCGGAAATGCGGTCGCTGATTTTGTCCGGATGGCCTTCGGAAACCGATTCGCTGGTGAACAAGAAATTTTGCAGACTCATTAACAAATCCCTCTGATCTCAGGTTTCGTCCAATTGGACCGAGGGCCAAAACGTTGCCGCAATCTCATAAGCCCACTTAGCGCCATTTTTTACGTGGTGGTCAAGTAGCCCAAATCCTTCCACGCGCCACCCCAGCAAGGGCGACGAAGGTCAAACTTGTCGCAAGGATTTCGCCAACCGTCAAGGGCTTTCCGGCAACAGCCACCCCACCACTCTTCGTCCACCGACGGGGGTCGGACGGAGAATGAAAACGGACCGAACGCCCATCCAACGCGGACGCGGGTTCAGTCTTTGGCAACGGTTGCCAGCGACTTCGTCAACTCAAACAGGCGCTTGCGCACCCTGGGTTCGCTGATTTTGTAGTAAGCGCGTACCAGTTCCAGGGTTTCGCGCCGCGCCAGAGGATCCAGTTCCAGAGTTTTCTGCTCCTGTTCCTGAAGGCCCCGAATAACCTGGGCCTCGGCGGTTTTCAGGCCGGTTGGCATTTCATCGAAGAAAAACATGATCGGCACATCAAGAATGTTGCTGAGTTGAAATAGCCGGGAGGCGCCGATTCGGTTGGCGCCGCGCTCATATTTCTGAATCTGCTGAAACGTCAGGCCGACGGCATCACCAAGTTTTTCCTGGCTGAGGCCGAGCAACGTACGACGAAGGCGCACACGGCTTCCGACATGGATATCCACGGGATTTGGAACCCCGGGCGGAAGGCGCCGTTTACTTTTCTGGCGGTTGCGGGTCTTGGTTTTTTTTGAAGAAGCTGAGTTTTTCATTTCTTGTTCCGTCTGCTCAGATTTAGTTATCCAGAGCCGTTTTTTGACGCCCGCTCTTCAAGAGCCTTTTAAATTTTTCAAGGCGCCACGGCTTTCTAACAACATGATTGCGCATACCGGTGTATGCAAGCAAAAATAGTGTGTGCTTCCTAAAAAAATTTCCTCACAAATTACTCCATTATTGTAAGGCCATTCTTCAAACTAACAAACAAATACGTCCTTAAAATATTGACCCGGATTTGCGCACAACCCGGCGCATCATCAGCCCGGCCCCGAGCACAAGCACGAGAATGAATCCGGTCATCCAGTCGCCGAGCAGGGAAAACGGCGTGCGGGCCGACAGCGCCGCCGGCAGGTCGCTGTCGAGGATGCCCTCCCGGCCCAGGCCGAGACTCCGGATCGTGCGGCCATATCCGTCGATGACCCCCGAT
>JAESSX010000252.1 GCA_016763915.1 Rhodospirillales bacterium | reverse complement strand
TGGCCGCCGTCGCCGCCGTCGGCGGCGATGTGGTTGCGGCAGGGTCGGGACTGGCCGGTATGCGCGGGCTCAAGGGACGCGGCCGGCGTCACACGCTTGCCATCTCCGGCGGCAACCTCGTCGTTATTGATGAGAGCTATAATGCTTCGCCGGTGTCCATGCGCGCAGCGTTCGAAGTGCTGGGCCAAATGCAGCCCGACGGCAACGGCCGGCGGATCGCGGTTCTCGGCGACATGCTGGAACTGGGCGAACAATCGACCGCCCTTCACGCGGCGCTGGCGGAGGCCCTGGTCATCGAAAAAATCGATCTGGTGTTTGCCGCCGGGCAATACATGAATGCCTTGTGGGCCGTCCTGCCGGAGCCCATGCGCGGCGGATATGCGTCGACGGCCGGGGCTCTCTCGGGGCTCGTCACCGACGCGGTTCGCCCCGGCGATATCATTGCCGTCAAGGGATCGGCCGGGTCCAACACCGGTCCCATCGTCGAGGCCCTGATGGCCCTGAAAGATAGGGGGTAGGCCATGCTTTTCCACCTTCTCTATCCCATGGCGGACCAGTTCCCGGCGTTGAACGTGTTCCGTTACCTTACCTTCCGCACCGGCGGCGCTATCATCACAGCCCTGATCGTCGGCTTCATGTTCGGGCCGGTGCTGATCAATATGCTGAAAAGCCGCCAAAGCATGGGTCAGCCGATCCGCGCCGACGGTCCCGAAGGTCATATTCTGACCAAGGCCGGGACGCCGACCATGGGCGGGTTCCTGATCTTACTGGCGTTGACGGTGGCGACGTTGCTGTGGGCGGACCTGAACAACCGCTATGTCTGGGTCGCGCTGGGCGTGACCATCGGCTACGGCGTTATCGGATTCTTAGACGATTACCTGAAAGTCAGCCGCCGGGATTCCCGCGGTCTGTCCGGCAAATTAAAGTTATTGCTGCAGACGGTGATCGCCCTGGTTGGCGCCTTCGCCATCGCCGACCAGCTTCCGCCGGAGCTGACCACGACCCTGGCGGTGCCGTTCCTGAAAAATACGTTGCTGAACCTCGGCTGGCTGTTCATCGTCTTCGCGGTGCTGGTTGTGGTCGGCACGTCCAATGCCGTCAACCTGACCGACGGGCTGGACGGGCTGGCGATCGTACCGGTGATGATCGCCGCCGGTGTGTTCGCGTTGATCGCCTATCTGGTCGGCAACACCGTGTTTTCCTCGTATCTGCAAATCCACCATGTCCCCGGGGCCGGGGAACTGGCGGTCTTTTTGGGCGCGCTGGTCGGCGGCGGTCTGGGATTCCTGTGGTTCAACGCCCCGCCGGCCAAAGTCTTCATGGGCGACACGGGATCGCTGTCGCTGGGCGCGGCGCTGGGCACCACCAGCATCATTACCAAGCACGAACTGGTGCTGGCCATTGTCGGCGGCCTGTTCGTGCTGGAAACCGTCTCGGTCATCGTTCAGGTGGTGTCGTTCAAGCTGACCGGCAAGCGGGTCTTCGCCATGGCCCCGCTGCACCATCATTTCGAGAAAAAAGGCTGGGCCGAAAGCACCATTGTCATCCGGTTCTGGATCATCGCCTCGATCCTGGCGCTGGTCGGCCTGTCCACGTTGAAGCTCAGGTGAGGGGGAACCAATGATCGACGTATTCCCCTTCGCCCATTACCCCATCGCCGTATTCGGGCTCGGCCGCTCCGGCCTGGCGGCGGCGAAGGCGCTCATGAACAGCGAAGCCGAAGTGGTGGCCTGGGATGACAACGAGGACGCACGCGCCAACGCTGCGGAGGCCGGTGTGCCGCTGGACGACCTCTATCAATGCGACTGGAAGGAGCACACCACGCTGGTGTTGAGCCCCGGCATCCCGTTCCATCACCCTGAAACCCCTAAGATCGTGCAATTGGCCGAAGCCGCCAACGTGGAAGTCATCGGCGATATCGAATTGCTCGGCCGGACCCAGCGCGAGGCCGCCTATATCGGCATCACCGGCACCAACGGCAAATCGACCACCACGGCCCTGATCGGCCACATCATGCAGTTGTCGGGCCGCGAGGCCGAAATCGGCGGCAATCTTGGAATTCCGGCGCTGGAGCTGGAGCCGCTCGGCATCGATGGCACCTATGTGCTGGAAATGTCGTCCTATCAACTGGACCTGACCAAATCGATCACCTTCGATATCGCGGTTCTGCTGAACATCAGCCCCGATCACCTCGACCGGCACGGCGGAATGGACGGCTACATCCAGGTCAAGAAATCCATATTCCACCGCCAGACGAAACCGCGGACCGCCGTTATCGGCGTCGATGACGAAATCAGCCGCGCCCTTTATGAAGAACTGGCGGCCGCCGACGAACAGGTGGTGATCGGTATTTCCGGGTGCGACCGGGTGCCCGGCGGGGTGTATGCCGTGGACGGCGTGCTGGTGGATGACACCGATGGCCGCGAATCCCAGGTCATGGACCTCAAGGAAAACCCCTGCCTGGCGGGACAACACAACTGGCAGAACGCCGCCGCCGCCTATGCCGCCACCAAGTCGGCGGGTGTTCGGCCGCTCGCGGTCATGGCCTGCATCAACAGCTACCCGGGCCTGGTCCATCGCCAGGAACCGGTCGCCATCGTCGACGGCGTCGGCTACGTCAACGATTCCAAGGCCACCAATGCCGAGGCCGCGGCGAAAGCCCTGGACTGTTACGACGCCGTCTACTGGATCGTCGGCGGCCGGCCCAAGGCTGGCGGCCTGCAAGCGGTCCAGGCCCAACTCGGCAACGTGCGCCATGCCTTTCTGATCGGCGAGGCGTCGATGGAATTCTCACAATTCCTGGACGGCCGGGTGCCGATGACGATGTCCGGCGACCTTAAGACCGCCGTTACGCAGGCCGCCAAAATGGCCAAAAAGGATACCGATGGCGCGGCCCCGGTGGTGCTGTTGTCGCCGGCGGCCGCCTCGTTCGACCAGTTCGGGAATTTCGAGGACCGGGGCGATGCCTTCCGGGATCTGGTCGAGGCTTTGCCGGGCAAGCATATGGACCCGTTCGAGGAAGCGGGCGTGTTTCCCGGAACCAAACGCGACAAGGAGCCATCGGCATGAGCGCCATCGCCCGCACCGATACCAGTCTGGTCGTCCGTTGGTGGTGGACGGTGGACCGTCTGACCCTGGCGGCGCTGGCCGCCATCGTCGCCATCGGCGCGATGTTGACCCTGGCGGCGTCGCCGCCGGTGGCCGAACGGCTGGGTTTCGATACCTTCTATTTCGCGCGCCGCCAATTCGTGTTCCTGGGAAGCGCGGTGGTGGTCATTTTCACCACGTCGTGCCTGACGCCCGCCAACATCCGCCGTCTGGCCGTGGTTTGCCTGGGCGTAGCCCTGGTGCTGATGGTGGCGACGCTGGTGGTCGGCCCGGAAATCAAGGGCGCCACGCGCTGGCTGACGTTCGGGTAGTTTTCCCTGCAACCGTCGGAGTTCGTCAAACCCGGGTTTGCCGTGGTCGCCGCGTGGATGTTCGCCGAACAGCGTCTCGACGGGCAGTTCCCCGGATACGCCATCGCCAGCGGGCTGTTTTTGTTAATCGTGGCCTTATTGCTGTTGCAGCCGGATGTCGGCATGTCGCTGGTCATCGCCGCCGTGTGGTCGGTGCAGTTCTTCGTGGTCGGCCTGCCCCTGTTGCTGGTGGTCGGGCTGGGGTTCGTCTTTCTGGCCGCGGCGGTGGGCGCGTATTTCACCTTCGGCCATGTTCAGGCCCGGGTCGACCGGTTCCTGGATCCCGCCGGCGGCGAAAGCTATCAGGTCAGCCGGTCGCTGGAAGCCTTTTTCAACGGCGGTTGGGCCGGGCGCGGTCCGGGCGAAGGGCGCATCAAGGAAGTCCTGCCCGATGCCCATGCGGATTTCATTTTCGCCGTCGCCGGCGAGGAATTCGGCCTGGTGTTGTGCCTGATCCTGGTGGCGTTGTTCGCCTTCGTGGTGGTCCGGGGATTCAGCCGGGTGCTGAAGTCCGGCGATTTGTTCGTGCTGCTGGCGGTGACCGGCTTGTTGGTCCAGTTCGGGGTCCAGGCCATCATCAACATGGCGTCCAACATCAATCTGATGCCGCCCAAGGGCATGACCCTGCCGTTCGTCTCCTATGGCGGGTCGTCGACCCTGGCGCTGGCGCTGGTCATGGGCATGGTTTTGGCGCTGACGCGCGAACAGCCGGGCGGCGGGAGGTCCCTATGACCGACCAGGCTCCGCTTGTTGTTTTAGCCGCCGGGGGTACCGGCGGGCATATGTTCCCGGCCCAGGCGCTGGCCGCCGAACTGGTGGAGCGGGGCTGCCGGCTGGCTGTGATTACCGACCGCCGCGGGGATTCCTGGCAGGGCGATAGCGTCGCCGGAGACGTGGAAACTTATCGCATCCGGGCCGGCGGCGTGGCCGGAAAAAGCTTCTTCGCGCGCCTGCAAAGCGGCACGGAACTGGTCATCGGCATCTGGCAGGCGCGCGGGCTTCTGAAACGCCTCAACCCGAAAGCCGTCATCGGCTTCGGCG
>JAESSX010000022.1 GCA_016763915.1 Rhodospirillales bacterium | reverse complement strand
GGCTTTTCTTTAACCGACCCGGCGCCGGACCAGCCGCAACGCCGCCAGAACCGTCCCGGCACGCACGGCGTCGCGGCCACCGCCGAACACGTGGCGCTCAAACAGGGTTTCCGCGCCGTCCCGGGCACAGGCGATATGCACCAACCCGATGGGCTTTTCCGCCGTGCCGCCGCCGGGGCCGGCAATACCGGTCACCACGACGGTTATCCCGGCATTGGAGTTGGCCAGCGCCCCTTCGGCCATGGCGCGCGCCACCTCTTCGCTGACCGCGCCGGGGCCAGCGAACAGATCGGGGGCCACGCCCAGCAATTCGCTCTTGGCTTCGTTGGTGTAGGTGACGAACCCGCGCTCAAACACGTCGGACGACCCCGCCACCGCCGTCAGGCAGCCCGCGATCAAGCCGCCGGTACACGATTCCGCCGTCGCCAGCATCAAACCCGAGCGGCGGCAGGCATCGAGAACATCGCCGGCGGCGCCCAGTTGTTCGTCGCTGAACATCTTAAACACCCATCAAGGCGGTAATGCCCAAGAGCACGATGATGGCATAAACGGCGGCGAGAATATCGTCCAGCATAACGCCCAGGCCGCCTTTTATGGTCCTGTCCGCCCACGACACCGGCCACGGTTTGAGGATATCGAAGACCCGGAACAGAATGAAGCCAAGGGCATAGTCCGCCAGCCCCGGCGGGACCACCAACAAAACCAGCCATTGCCCGGCGATTTCGTCGATGACCACCTGTTTCGGGTCTTCGGCGCCGTATTTGTCGATGCAGACGCCCGACACCCAGACACCGACGCCGAACGCCAGGGCGGCGCCGACGGCCAGCCCCGCCGGACCCCATACCTGAACGATCCCCCAGGCCAGCCCCACGGCCAGAAGCGATCCCCAGGTTCCGGGTGCGCGGGGCAACAGTCCGGCCCCGAATCCGGTGGCGAGAAACACCGCCGGATGGCGGATATCCCAGCTCTTGTCGGCAGGGGAGGCGGCGGGCGGATTTTCAGAAGTCATAACTTTTCGCAATACTCTCAAGGCCAGGAGCGTTCATTCAAAACAAGCCAACCGCTTGGGTCAACCCCGCCACGACGTCCCAAAACCAAAGTCCAGTAACGCTCAAGGCCGATACCGAAAAAAAACCATTGGCCGGAGTCCTGGCGCCTGTTGTGCCAGCCACGCCCGGAATCCAAGCCTTAAATGGGCAAACACCCCATGCAGACTACCATTAATGCCTTGCAAGAAATCGTGGTTCTCTTTACGTTCAAGAGGGTTTCGCATCGGGATTTGGAGGCGGTCATGGGTTTTGATATTGGCCTTTGATTCAAGCCGGAACCTGGAAGTGGGCCGTTTTTTTGGGTGATTTGGAGTTCTCCCGCAAATTACGAGGAGAACCGGGTCGGGTGTTTTTTAGGGGGAGTTGTTTTGGGGTTTAATATGCAGCGCGATAGCCAGCAGGTGACCCTCGGGGGTCGTTTCCAGGCTCTCATGGGCCGTCTTTATCCGGAACGGCAAATTCATTTTCGAACGAACGGCAGGGTTACCTTCGTCCGCTTTTCCCGGCGCAGCCAGATCGCCTTATCCTTAGTCCTTCTAGCCGGTTTCGGCTGGTTGAGCTTTACCTCCTTCAGTTTCGTCCGCAACGAGGCCGTTCTTTTGGCTAAAGACGACGAGATCATCAATTCCAAACAGGCCTACCGGAGCCTGCTGGGTGAGGTTTCCGAATATCAGATAAAATTCACCAACCTGGCGGCGGACCTGGAAGACAGCCACTCGTTGATGATCGGCTTGGTGGAAAAGAACGTCTCGTTGCGTCTGAACCTGTCCAAGGTGTCCAAGAAACTGGACCTGACCCAGTCGGAACGCGAACAAATTGCCAGCGCGCGGGAAAACCTTACCGAGAAGCTGACGACCATCGAAAACAAGATGCGCAAATTATCGAACCAGAACTTCTCGCTGACCGATAACCTGAGCACCGCCGAGTCCGACCTGCAAAAGGCCCTGTCCGGACGCAACAAGGCCATTTACGAAGGCACTCGCATGAGCCGCCGGATCAAGAACCTGGAAGTCCGCCTCGCCGACCTTCAGAAAACCGAGGGGCAGGTCATCCAGCGCCTGACCGACAGCACCGCGACCTATATCGAAACGATGAAAAAGGTCGTCTCGGTGGCCGGCCTGGACATGAAAAAACTTCTCAAGGGCTTTGATTTGCCGATCACGGCTCAGGGCGGTCCCTTCATCGCCGCCGTTCCGGGTGATTTGCCGGGTAAGGAAATGAAGGAAAGCCTCGCCAACCTGGACATTTACCTGAGCCGCTGGGAAGCCCTGCAAGGGGTTATGAAAAGAATTCCGCTGGCGCCGCCGCTGAATGCCTTTTACGTTACCAGCGGTTACGGGAAACGCCGCGACCCCATTAACCGGCGTTGGGCGGCCCATTACGGATTGGATATGGGGGGGCCATTCAAATCTTCCGTATACTCACCCGCTCCGGGAGTGGTATCCTTCGCCGGCTGGAAAGGGAAGTACGGCAAACTGATTGAAATCGATCACGGCGCCGGGCTGAAAACCCGATACGGACATTTGAACAAAATTTCAGTCAAGAAAGGGCAAGAAATAAAATTCCATCACAAAATCGGCTTGCTGGGAAGCACCGGAAGAAGCACGGGCGCACACCTGCATTATGAAGTCGTTTTCAGAGGGAAGGCCATGAATCCGATGAAATTTATTAAAGCAGGCCGGAATGTTTTCCAAGAGTAAAAAAGTGTCAGGCAGCGTCGAGAAAGAACAACCCGCTCCGAAATCGGCCCCGCCATCAATCATCAGCGCCGATCTCAAGATCGTCGGCGACCTTAGCAGCGATGGCGAGGTTCAGATCGACGGCACCGTCGATGGCGATATCCGCACCAAATCCCTGCTGGTCGGCGAAACCGCCAATATCAAAGGTGAAATCGTCGCCGATTCCGTTTTCATTCACGGCTCGGTCAGTGGCCAGATCAGGGCGAAGGAAGTGACCTTGGCCAAATCGGCGCACATGGTCGGCGATATCCTGCACGAAAACCTGTCCATCGAAACCGGCGCCTTCCTCGAAGGGCATTGCAAACGCCTGGTTGAAAAACAGTCCGCCGGAGACGCCAAGGTCAACGTCTTCGGGTCCGACGACGCCAACCGCCGGCTGGCCAAGATCAAGGAAGGCGGGGACGCCGCCACCGAGTCCAAAGGCAGCGCAGTAAAGCCGCAGTCCGGCACGGGAAAATCGGAAGCCGCGGCCTCCAGCTAATCCAGGCCGTCACCGGTCGTGCAGGCCTGAGCAAAAACGTGCCCGTCCACGTTGCCGCCGGAACAGACCACCCCCACCGTTTTGCCCCGGCAGTCATAAGCCCCCGTCAGAACCGCCGCCAGGGCAACGGCGCCACCGGGTTCCACCACGATCTTAAAATACCGGAAGGCCGCCGCCATGGCGCGGGCGGTATCGCTGTCGCTGACCACCAATCCGCCTTTCAACAGCGTCTTGTTAATGGCAAAGGTCAATTCGCCGGGCGTCGGAAGTAACAAGGCGTCACAGAAGGATTGCGCGTCCGCATCGATGGAAAGCCGTTCACCGGCGGCCAGGGACCGCGCCGTGTCATCGAAGCCTTCCGGTTCGGCGGCATAAATTTCGACCCCCGGGCAATCGTGGGACAACGCCAGCGCCGTGCCGGAAATAAGCCCGCCACCGCCGCAGGGCGCGATCACCGCATCCAGGT
>JAESSX010000251.1 GCA_016763915.1 Rhodospirillales bacterium | reverse complement strand
GGCGAAGATCGCCACACTGATTTCCCAGCAACTTGAAATTCCGACCATCGGCATCGGCGCCGGTGTGGGCACGGACGGACAAATTCTTCTCTGCTACGACTTGCTGGGCGTGTTTACCGATTTCAAGCCAAAGTTCACCAAGCGCTACGCCAAGCTGACCGAGGTCGCCGTCGGCGGCATCTCGGAATACGTACGCGAGGTCAAGGAAGGCAATTTTCCCGACGACGACCACAGTTACGGCGTCAACGAGGCGGAATACGATAAGTTCGCGACCATGGTGGAAAAGCGCAAACAGATATAATCGGCTATAAAGGGACGTGCCGCTTCAACGGACCGAGGACTACCGCATGGCGAAACAAAAGAAAAAATCGTCCAACACCGTAATCGACGGTGGCGACGTGGCCGCGAGCCTGACCGACAGGGCTTACGCAGTCATCGAAGAAATGATCGTCACGCTTCAATTCAAACCGGGAGCCGTTTTATCGGAGACGGCCCTTTCCCAACGGTTGCAAATCGGCCGTACGCCGATCCGCGAAGCCTTACAGCGCCTGTCGCGCGAAGGACTCGTCGTTATCCTGCCGCGCAAGGGGATACTGGTGTCCGAGATCAATCCCCGAAGCCAGTTGCTGCTGCTTGAAGTCCGCAGGGAGCTGGAACGCCTTCTCGCCCGCACCGGCTCGATCCGTTGCACCGAGGACGAACGACGGCAGTTCTTCGAGATCGCCGACGGCATGGAGCAGGCGGCCCGCAACAACGACGATATTAACTTCATGCGCTTGGACGACGCCTTGAACCGGCTCGTCGCGGAATCCGCTCACAACGACTATTCCGCCCGCGCCATCGGTCTGATGAACGGGTTGTCGCGCCGATTTTGGTATATGCATTACAAGGAAGCCGCCGACCTGCCGTTGGCGGCCCGGCTCCACGCCGACTTGGCGCGCAGGATCGCCGAGGGCGATCCCGAAGGCGCCGCCGCTGCGGCGGACGAGCTTATCGATTACGTCGAGACCTTTACCCGCGCCACCGTCGTCATGGATTTCACCAATCGAAAAACACTGTTTTCAAATTAACGCGTGATTTTTTCGAAAAGCGCCCGAAACCCAGTTTCCATGTTTTCGCCGAACAGCGGAGCGCTGTCCGTGCCGAACGCACGGTTGATCGCGCCCGAACCGCCCCGAACAGATACCGTTCCTCCTTGGGATGATGGCAGCGGTCTGGAAACACCCGGATGTAGTAGGCGGCCGAATAAAGCGGTTCCAAATTCGGCTTCGGCTGATCGGGCGCGAGACCGTCCACCGCCGTCTCCAGCACATTCAGAAACCGGTCAAGATTGACGTGGTCGTGGTGAATAATTTCGATGGCGTCGGTCATTTCCCGGATCCTATTTAGTCGCCCCATCCATTCGCGGCGTGGACCAGTTGCCGCCCAGCAAGCCTTTACTTTAGAAAACCATATCATTAGCATACTTGAGATATATCAGGGTGACCAAAAAAATATCAACGCAGGGGGGCTCCGATGAAAACCTATGCTGGTGCGCGGACCATCGACGGCGTCAAGGTCATGGTCGACGGCCAGCCTCTGATCGAGGGCTACGATATCCGGCGCTTCACCACGATGGGTTTTGAATGGACCTATGAAGGCGACGAGCCACACCAACTGGCGCTGGCGTTGTTGGCCGATCATCTTGGCAACGACGAACGCGCGCTTGCGCTGTCGGAGCCGTTCATGAAGCACGTCGTCGCCGACATGGATAACGATTGGGTGCTGAACAGCAGCGATATCGACGCCGCACTGGAACGCATGTCCGAACCGGACAGTTGATTATTCGCCCCAGCCCGCCGCCAACCCCGCAGGCAGCGGTATGGTCCGGTTCCGCACGGAGCGGACCGGGAAACGAAAAGCGGGAGGAACAGGAAAACAGAAATTGTCGGGAGACGAAAATGAACATCATTAGAAGATTAACCACAATCGGAGCCGTCGCCGCGTTCGCGCTGGGTGCGGCTCTTCCGAACGGCGCCCTCGCGGAAGCCAAATATAAATGGAAAATGGCGGCCAGCTGGGGCGGCGGCCCGTTGATGGAGATCGGCGCCAAGGCGTTCGCCAGCAAGGTGAAGTTCCTCACCGACGGCCGTCTCGAAATCAAGGTCTTTCCATCGGGACAACTGTCTAAGGGCCTTGAAGTCCGCAGTGCCGTCGCCAAGGGCGTCGCCGAGGCGGGCCATACCTGGATGGGGTACGACTGGGGCAAGGACAAGACCACCGTTCTGTTCGGTGGATATGCCGGCTCCATGGATTCCGAGCGCATGCTGCACTGGATCTACGAAGCCGGCGGGCTTGAGCTGTGGCGGCAGTTCAACGACGAAAAATTCGGCGTCGTTTCCATGCCCATGTTCATTCGAACGGCCGAGGCCTTTCTGCATTCGCGCAAGCCCGTCCGTACGCTCGACGATCTGAACGGGCTCAAGTTTCGTACCGCCGGCGCTTGGCTCGCGATCTCTAAGGGTCTTGGCGCCGCCCCGGTGACCATGCCTGGAGGCGAGGTTTTCGCGGCCCTCGAACGTGGCGCCATCGATGCGACGGAGTGGGGAACGCTCTACGAGAACAAATCAACGGGTTTTCACAAAATCGCTAAATACGTAATCATTCCCGGCATCCATCAGCCGACGGCGCCGTTCGAGCTGGTGATCAACAAGAAGGCCTGGGGCAAGCTTTCCAAGCGTGATCAGGAACTGGTGGAGCTGGCGGCGAAGCTGGTGACCTTCGAAACCTGGACCCGCATCGGCCAAGAGGACGCCAAGGCGCTGGACTTTTATAAGAAAGCCGGAAACGAAATAATCGTTCTCGATGCCGCCGTGCAGAAAAAGGGTAAGCAATTGGGTCTCGCCTGGGCCAAGGAACAGGCGAAGACCAACCCCTGGTTCGACAAGGTGCTGAAGCATCAGCTCCAGTTCGAGAAGCTGTGGTCCCAGGCGAGACATTACCGCAACGTCATTTCCGAATGACGCCATCTAACGCCGTTTGGGGAGCGCGCATCGCCGCGCTCCCCTTTTATTTATTTTTGGCCCTGGCCGGAATAACGGTTCACCGGCATAAATTTTTCACACATCAAAAGGGAGGATGAGTGGGGAGATGGCTTCTTTTCTGCGTATTATAGAGCGGGTGACGGGGATGGCCGGCCTTGTAATTGCTTGGCTCGTCTTTCCGTTGATCCTGGCCATGTGCTTCGAAGTGTTCTCGCGCTACGCCTCGAACGCGCCGACCATCTGGGCGTTCGAGCTGAGCTACATGGCG
>JAESSX010000021.1 GCA_016763915.1 Rhodospirillales bacterium | reverse complement strand
TGCGATTTGGTCGCCTTCGCCGCCGCGGAGCATGCGTATTCCCGCCCGGACCGATGCTTTTCCGGCTAATTCCGCTCTGATCAAATATCCGCCCACGACCCCCTTGCCGATCAGGGTATCCCAATGGCTATGAACGGGCGCGTTGGCGTTGACGGATATGTTTTTAATCACCTGACCGGGCGTAAATCTGGCTCCGGTATTGTCTCGAAACACGAGGAGGGAATAGACGACCGTGTCTGGAGGCAAGTCGCCAACACGTTGCAGCAGTTCGTCCATCGAGTAATCCGTGAAGTATTCAAATTCAACCGGTCTCGACAATTTTTCCGCTGCCGCCTTGACGTTGCGGATATGCAGTCGTCCCCCCTTGGTATTCTCCCCGACCACAAACACCCGCCTGGCATTCGGATGGAGCGACAGAACTGTTTCCAGCGCCGTTCGATGGTCAGGCGTTATCGGCAGTTGAACAGTGTCCCGGTGTACGCCATCAGGGATATTCACCTTGGTCGTCGTGGCGAGAACAACCTTGGCTGAACCAAATATCCTTCGGTATTTCTGTACGAATAATACCGATTGGTATGCCGTGGCGACCACCAGGTCGATTTTTATCGCAGCGTATTTCGTTTCAAGGAATTTTGCGTATATGTCTTCGTCTAAGGTGTTCCCAAACCGTGCCTTGTCCATTCTCTCGATGAACTGCCGGACACGTATTGACTTGTCTGCCGCAAGTTCTTCCTCGATGCCAAGCTGAATATTTCGTTGCCAGGGGATACCGTCGTGATAGGCGTGAACGACCAGAACGTTTAGCGATGTTGTTTCAACTGCAAATGCGAAAGACGGCCATAGCACGATCGCAGCAAAGGCCGAACCCACTGCACATCCAAATTTCCACCGGAGTCTAACAACCCACGTCTTCATTTGCTTTAATAACAGTATTAAAATTTGCGCACTAAAAACAGAGTATAGAAATCTTACCCCTTCATTATCCTCATAGCCGTAGCGATAACTGCAATACTAAAAGCAGTGCATGAAAATATAACTATGGCTTCTCGATGTGCCAAGTGGAATTAGTAGGATATAAGCGATCGCCATTGCCGGGAACGGCGGAAATTTTTGGTTTTCATGGTTCCCAAGAGGGAAAAAGTCTGAGTTCCTGTCTCAGGCATGTCGAATATCCCGAGCCGGCTGGAACCTTTGGAAGGCGGACCCGTCTAAAAAGACGCCCGCCGGATGTGGGTTTCTCCTGCGCGGTATTTTGCGGGTGATTTCAGCCGCGTCCCCCCTGAAAGCAGACACCCAGGCGGGGTCGAAAAACAGGGGCGGCCAAGGACTTCCGCGACCGGACCAGGCCTTAAGGACACCCACAACCTCAAAGGTTGCCCTTATTTATCGTCTTTATCGTCAACAAGAACGATTCCCGCAAACTTCATCACCTCATCAATGGTCATGCCAAACATTGGATCAACGAACTTGGCAAGGTCTTCGGCATCTATTCCCCCTGAGCGAAGCACAGATGCGCATCTCTCGATTACAGATTGTGTGTTAATTGGCACCGATACTTCCAGTGTGACCCTCTCGGCTTTGTTTAATCTGCTGACGGCATCCAACTGAAGCCTGTCGCCAGCATCAGGTTTTGTCTTGTCCGGGGTGAGACCAATAAACGGGCGGTAGGCCATGTCTTCTTTGAGGATGTGATTTTTTAACCAACCAGCAAAAAACGCCACGAGCTTATCCATGTTAATTAGCTGTGGATTCTCAGAATAAATTTTTCTGATCGCATACACGGATTTCTTGATGTTCTGATGTTGGAGCTTGTGATGACGAAGTTCGGGATACTGATAGTCCGTCAGGATAATCTCCTCACGATCAAAATGTTCTCGAACATACCGTGCGAAGTAATCCAGATCGCGGGCAATATCTTCTCTTGAGCCGTTGTGTTCCAATCGATCATGAAGATTATTAATGGCCTCAAACAACCCCATATGATCGTTATCGATGACTTTTATGCCCAGGCTGTATTCGTCACTCCATTCTATGATCATCTGTTGCTCCTCCTAGAACCCCGCATTGGCGGTATCCTGTTACGAAGACTGGGAAGAGAGGTGGAACCCATAAGCGGCCAAGGCACCGAATGCCGTCATCGGGTAACAAATGAAAAATACACAGGCGAACATTGCTTTTCTCCTGCGTATACGGGCAACCGGGTTTTCCAGTCCTATGAACTGGGGAAATGTATACAGAGGCAATGTGCCGGGCGTATGCCGGGATTGTGCAAATTTGTGCAAATTTGGGCCGACGATCCCGGCCATGGTCAAGAAAGCGGCGACAGCCATCGCAATGTCCGCTTGCGGCTATGAGCAGACGTTCCGAGGATCGTTGATTTCAGCCGCCTACCCCGCCTTGCGCACGAACTCCGTCAGGATGACGATCTGCTGGCCGTTGACGCGGCCTTCGATGTGTTTGGGGTTGTCCACCACCAGGGAGATGCCGCGCACCGCCGTACCGCGCTTGGCGGTGAAGCTGGCGCCTTTGACGTTGAGGTCCTTGATCAGCGTGACCGTATCACCGGCCCCGAGGGCGGCGCCGTTGCTGTCGAGGTGTTCAGGCGCGTCTTCGGCGTCTGCATCACCGGCCTCGGCCCAGGCCTGGGTCTCGTAGTCCAGATAGAGCATGTCGAGCAGGTCCTGCGCCCAGGACTCGGACTTCAGGCCCTTGAGTATGCGCCACGCCATCACCTGCACCGCCGGCACCGGGGTCCACATGCTGTCGCTTAAACAGCGCCAGTGATGCACATCCAGCGCGCCGGGGGTTTCAATCTGGCCCCGGCACGCCGGGCACAGCAGCACGCAGGCATCGGCGCCGCCATCGTCGGAGCTGGGCGGGACTTCGTAGACGCTTAAATCCCCGGCCGCTTCACACAGTTCACATTTGGAATCGGCGCGAGCCTGCAGGGTGTCTTCTGTCGTCATTTTTTAAGGTCTCTCGATGTTGGATGGGGGGTATGGCGGCAATCAGCGGGAAATATAGATCGGGCTCGACCACACGAAATGGCCGTCCTCATGGGTGATGCGGACGTAGAGCGCGTTGTCTTTGTCGTCGCTGAGTTTTATCCGGCGTTCCAGGGTGACGGCGCGGTGCGGGTTAACGTCGGGCAGGCGGAAAACGCGGATGCGCCGGTCGATGCCGCCGTTGGCGAAGATCAGTTCATCGCGGCCGATGTCCTTGATGGCGATTTTTTCCTGCACCAAAGCGGTGTCGATTGTCAGGGTGCCCGATTGCGGGTCTTCGAGGATGGCGTCGAAACCGCCGAAACCGCCCGTGGTCAGGGCCGCCCACTCGACGCGCCCGGGCCCGGTCTGCTCGAAGCGTTTATCCAGGTTGTAGCGATTGATCGGCTCCAGCCGTTCGAAAGCGTTGCCGGTCAGTTCGGCATGTCCGTCCCAGACGGTCTCGCGCCCGCGGCCCCTGTATTCCGATCCCTCCCACACGACGCGGATGCGCCGGCCCAGGTCGGACTCGGCGTAAGGGCGGAAAACATCGACCGTTTCCAGGCCGTTGCGTATGTCGATGCGCTCGACGGGCGAAGCGCCGCGGATGTCGACGTGTAACGTCACCTCGTCGTCGCCGGACCTGAGAATGTCGCCCATCATGGCCTGGCTCACCCGTTCCGACGTCACGCCGCCGAGCCTTGGGTCATCGGAAAAACGCTCGGCCGGGGTATCGAAGCGAACCTGGACGTCGAGCGCCACCCGGCTGCCGGTGGTGCCGTAGTGATGGCGTTTTTTCATCGCCTCCATCAGCCCGGCGCGGGTGAACGCAGGCGCCAATACGCAGGTCAGCCCGCCGTAAGAGCCGAACTTGGTGGCGCCCGGATGCGAGGCGCCGGGCCGGCCCTTGTGGCCGTCGGAATTGGACACGATGCCGACCCGGTAGCCTTGCTCGAAGGCGTCGTTTACCAGCCATTCGAAGGTGCCCCAGGCGGAATGCACTTCGACGGCGCGCTCCAGGCGGGCGTCGTGGGCGATGGTGATGTCGGCGTAACGTCCGCCGATGTGGGCGAAAACGACGCAGTCCTCGTCCTTGAGGGCCGCGAACAAATCATTGGCCGAGTTGCAATCGGTATCGATGTCGTCGAGGTCATCGACCAGGGCATGGGACGAACGGTGGATCTGGCGTCCCTCGTTCATATGCAGGATGTTGCGATCCCCGCCGAGACCGGTGTTGCCGGACCATTCCCATCCAGGGAAGACGATGAAGCGGTTGTCTTGCGTAAACTCGGCGGAAAGCTCGTTCAGCCAGGCCCAGAATTCATTGGTAATCTGAAAATCGTTGCCCTGATGGACGCAGATGTCGAGAAACGCCTTGTCGCGGGCGAATTCATAGAAATCCCGCGCCGAATTGGTGCCGATGGTTTCCTCGGACTGGCCGTGCAGGTCGCCCCAATAGGGCAGCAGACCGGTTTCGGCGACGATACGGCACGGGTTCGAGGTTGCCGCCACCGCGCCCTCCTCATCCAACAGCTCGACCACCAGGTCGCCCTCTTCGCTGACCGCCAAGCCCTCGAGGATTTGGGCAAACGCGCCGTTCTCGAACGTGACCGCCTGGACCAGGCCGTCGACCGCCATGTTGGCGCGGAGGGTGAACGTGCGCTCGCAAAGGTCGGACGGATTTCCCCAGCGGTCCTCGCCCTTCATGCAGAGCCGGAACGGCTCTCCGACCCGCCTGAGCGTCGGCAGCACGGCCTTGAACAGCACCGGCGGCCCCGGGACGATGGCGATTTCCGGCTGGCTGGGCAATTCGACGTAATTGTAGGTGGCGATGGCGTCGACCAGGACGCGAAACTCGAACGTCTCCTCG
>JAESSX010000250.1 GCA_016763915.1 Rhodospirillales bacterium | reverse complement strand
CGGAACGAGGCGTCCGCGGTCAGGGGGGTGCGCTCCGCCCCGCCCCAGCCGTGGGCGGCGAGGAATGTGTCAATGGCGGCGGCGCGGTCAGTCATTTTCGTCCCCCTTCGTGGTGACGGCAGGCAGCCGCGCCGTCCATGATCCGTGGCTGGTCAGGACGGCTTGGCGCCGTTCCGCGTCGTCGCCGTGGTTCAGCACCACATCGAGCCGGTTGCCGGGCAGGCGTCCGTTCAGCCGTTCCGGCCATTCGATCAGGGAAATGCCGTCGGCGAAGGCGTCTTCCATGCCAAGCTCCTCAATCTCTTCCGCTTCCTCGATCCGGTACAGGTCGAAATGATAAACCGGGATTGCTCCTTCGGGGTCCGGAAACTCATAGGTCTGCACCAGCGTGAAGGTCGGACTGGGGACGTCTTCGTGGGTCTCCGTGCGGGCGTTGATGAAGGCCCGTGCGAAAACGGTTTTGCCGCTGCCCAGTTCGCCGAACAGCGCCACCGTGTCGCCGATCTCCGCGACAGCCGAAACCCGCTCGGCCAGGGCCGTGGTGGCCGCCTCATCGGCGAGGTCGATGGTGATGGTGGGGTGCGGTGTCTCGGCCATCCTAGCTTCCGTTGCCGCCCCCTTCAACGGGCGCGGGGTCAGTGGTCTCGCCTTTGGCCGGCAGGCGGCAGGTGATGGTGGTGCCGCGGCCGGCCGGTGATTTCACATCGACGCTGCCGCCGTGCAGCTCGATGAAATTCCTAACCAGGCTCAGGCCCAACCCGGCGCCGGTCGCCTCGCCATTGGCCACGCTGCCTTTCTCGAAGGGCCGGAATATCCGTTCGCGGTCGGCCTGGGGAATGCCGATGCCGGTGTCGGCGACGATAAGGATAAGGTCGTCACCCTCGCGCCGGGATTCCAGCCGCACGGATCCGCGTTCCGGCGTAAACGTCACGGCATTGGACAACAGATTGAAGATCACCTGTTTCAGGCGTTTTTCGTCAGCCGTGATCCAGCCGATATCGGGCGGACAGTCGAATTCCAGTTTCAGGTCCCGGGCGCGGGCGCGGTCGCGGATCAGGTTCAGGGCCGATACCAGAAGCCCGTGCACATCGACCGTGTCGCGGGCCAGTTCCAGGCGGCCGGCCTCGATGGAGGCGAGGTCGAAAATATCGCCGAGCATGGTCAGCAGCCCGCCGGCGGTTTCCTGAATGCCTTTTGTGTATTCCCCCTGGCGGCGGTTGAGTTTGCCGAAATATTCCTGGTTCAGCATGTCGGCGAAGCCGATCATGGTGGTCAGCGGCGTGCGCGCTTCGAAGGAGACCTTGGCGATGAATTCCGTCTTCAGCCGGTCGGCGTCGGCGTAGGCCTCGGCGCGCTGGCGGAGCGCGTGCTCGACCCTTGCCGTGTCGGTGACGTCCAGGTAGCTCAGCAGCATGGCGCCGTCGGGCAGCGGCACGTTGGCGTAATCGACGACCGTGCCGTTGGCCAGTTCCAGTTTGCCGGTGGTGCCTTCGCGGCCCATCAGCCGGGCCACCACCTTGTCCTTGTGTACGCCCCAGCTCAAATCGTCCCAGCCGCCTTCGACGGTGATGGCGCCGCGCATGTGATCGACGAAACCGGTGACGTGGAAGGCCTCATTCAGGGACCCTTCGTCCAACTCCCACAGGCTCGCGAACACCGGATTGAAAAGTTTCAGCCGCCCGTCGCCGCCGAACACGCAAATGCCTTCGTGCAGGTGGTCGAAGGCCTCGCGCTGGACCGCGCCCAGGGACTTATAGGAGCGTTCCAGGTCGAGCCGGTCGGACACGTTATTGAACTGGAACACCAACCCGCCCCGGGTGCCGCGGTTGACGGTGGCGCGCAGCGTGCGCCCGTCGGGCAGGTGCATCAGGTCTTCGCGGGTCTCGCTCAGGGTTTCGAACTGTTCGATCTGGCGCAGCTTGAAGTCCCGGAAATTGGAAAATTCCGGCAGGCTTCGCTGTTCGCGCAGGCGCTCCAGAACCTCGCCGTACTCGGGCCTTGTCCCCAGCCAGTCCGGGTCCAGACCCCACAGGGCGGCATAGGCATGATTGAAAAATTCGAGCCGGGTTTCGGCGTTGAAGAGGACGATGGCCGTTTCCAGATTTTCCAAAACGGCGTTGCGGGCGTCGCCGGACCTGGTGAATTCATCGACAATCCGTTCCGTTTCGGTGCGATCGATGGCGAACCCGATGGTGCCGCCGGTGGTATTATCGTCGCCGCCGCCGAAAAATCCCAGGGGCATTTCCGTGATTTCCAGCAACCGGTCCTCGCCGTCCTCGCCGTCCTCGCCGTCTATTTTCAGGTGCAGGCGTTCGGTAACCGCCGCCCCCTGTTGGCGCGCCCGCGCGGCCATTTCGGAATCCCCCCGGGCGACATTTTCGGCTGCGTGATTGACGAAGGCCAGCGACAGTTTGGAATCGCGCAACCACACCGGAAACGGCATGGCGTCCAGCAACGCCGTCAGATGCCGGTCTTCCAGGCCCGAGGTGTTGACCGGTGGAATCCGGTGTCCGGGCTGGGCGCCGGCGGACGCGGTGATATCGCGCATCCATACCATGTCGGCCAGGATATGGCCGTCGTCGGTTTCGGCGCGCGCGCCGACAGCCTGAATCTGCCGCCGTCCGGAGGTCAACAGAACGTCAAACGGCGTACCCTTGGCGCGGAGCAGGGAAATGCACTGTTCGATGGCTTTCAGGGAGGAGCCATCGAATCGTTGGCGGATGTCGTCATAGCGGGACTGGATTCCGGCGTCCAGGCTCAACAGCACGGCGAGGCGGCGCGAACAGGTAAACCCGCCGTTGACGTGATCCCATAACATCAGGCCGTCCGGGGCGGCGGCCAGAATCTCGCGTGCCTTTACGGCGACGGCTTCCAACCGCCGGCGCTCGGTTTCGGTGTCGTTGAGGATTTTCCGCTGGCGCAGGACAATACCCAGCGCGACCACCGCCGCCAAGAGGACGCCGGCTGCAAAGGCTTGTAGAGGTTCAATTTCGGCAAACACGATAAGAGATTAGACGGGTGCCGGAAGCCTGACAAGCAGACCCCATTTAAAGACCGGGTTAAGTCCGGACGGGCTCAGTAACGGTAGGTTTCCGGCTTGAACGGGCCTTCGACGGGAAGGCCGAGGTAATCGGCCTGTTCCTTGCTGAGTTCGGTCAGGCTGACGCCCAACTTGTCCAGATGCAGGGCCGCGACCTTTTCGTCCAGAGTCTTGGGCAGGACGTAAACCTTGTTTTCGTATTGCTCATGCTTCTGCCACAGCTCGATCTGCGCCAGCACCTGGTTGGTGAACGACGCGCTCATCACGAAGCTGGGGTGGCCGGTGGCGCAGCCCAGGTTCACCAGGCGCCCCTCGGCCAGCAGTATCAGCCGCTTGCCGTCGGGGAATTCGATTTCATCGACCTGCGGTTTGACGTTGTCCCATTTGTAGTTGCGCAAGGCTTCGACCTGAATCTCGGAATCGAAGTGGCCGATATTGCAGACGATGGTCCGGTCCTTCATGGCGCGCATGTGATCCAGCGTGATGACGTCGATGTTGCCGGTGCAGGTGACGAAAATGTCGCCCAGGGGGGCGGCCTCTTCCATGGTCACCACCTCGTAGCCTTCCATGGACGCCTGCAAGGCGCAGATCGGGTCGATTTCGGTGACCATCACGCGCGCGCCCTGATTGCGCAGGCTGGCGGCCGAACCCTTGCCGACGTCGCCGAAACCGCACACCACGGCCAGCTTGCCCGCCACCATCACGTCGGTGGCCCGCTTGATGCCGTCGACCAGGCTTTCGCGGCAGCCGTATAAATTGTCGAATTTCGACTTGGTGACCGAATCGTTGACGTTGATGGCCGGCACCTTGAGGGCGCCTTTCTCGACCATTTCAACCAACCGGTGGACACCGGTCGTGGTTTCTTCGCTCAGGCCCCGCACGTCTTCCAGCAGCTCCGGATATTTTTCATGCATGAGAAGGGTCAGGTCGCCGCCGTCGTCGAGAATCATATTGGGCCGCCAGCCGTCCGGGCCATTGATGGTCTGTTCAATACACCACAAGGCTTCCTCTTCCGTCTCGCCCTTCCAGGCGAACACCGGGATGTCGGCGGCGGCCATGGCGGCGGCGGCCTGGTCCTGGGTCGAGAAGATGTCGCAGGAACTCCAGCGCACGGTCGCGCCGAGTGCGATCAGGGTTTCGATCAGCACCGCCGTCTGAATGGTCATGTGGATACAACCGGCAATGCGCGCCCCCTTCAACGGCTGCTCGGCGGCGTATTCCTCGCGCAGCGCCATCAAACCGGGCATTTCCGTCTCGGCGATGGTGGTTTCCTTCCGCCCCCATTCAGCCAGGGATAAATCGGCGACTTTGTAATCATCGAAAGACATCGGGGGGCTCCTTTAAAGGGGTACCTTGATTAACGGTGGGAAAGGGGGGTTTACCAGCCGCCGCAAAGGGTCGCAACTCGTTTTAGGCCAAGGCGTTAAAATCATCCAGCAACATGGCGATGCGTCCGGCGTCGACCTGGTCCATGATGACGCCGGCGCGGTGGTTGGCGGCGGCCATATCCAATTTCCGTATCCGCTGTTTGACCAGGGGAATGTTGGTCGGCGCCATCGACAGTTCGCGGATTCCGAGGCCCAGCAACAGGGCCGTATAGCGGGGGTCGCCGGCGATTTCCCCACACAGGCTGATGGGGATGCGGGCGCGAAGCGCGGCGTTGGCGGAAAACTGCAACAGGCGCAACAGGCCGGGGTGCAACGGGTCGAACAGGTGGGCGACGTGTTCGTTGCCACGGTCGATGGCCAGTGTGTACATGGTCAGGTCGTTGGACCCGATGGCGAAAAAATCGCTGTGTTGGGCCAGGGCGTCGGCGGCGAGCGCCGCGCCCGGAACCTCGATCATGACGCCCAGCGGCGGCAGGGGATCGGGAACCCTGACCCCCCGGCGGGTCAGTTTGGCGGCGGATTTCTTGAGGATTTCGCGCGCCTTGCGGACTTCCGAAACGGTCGAGATCATGGGCAGCAAAATGCGCACGGTGCCGCTGTTGGAGGCCCTGAGAATGGCCCGGAACTGGGTTTCCAGGGCCTCGGGCTGGGCCAGGGACAAACGGATGCCGCGCAGTCCCAGGTTCGATACGGCGCCCTCGTCGATACCGTTCAGCAACGCCGCCACCGGTTTCTCGGCGCCGACGTCCAGGGTGCGCACCGTCACCGGGCGTTTGCCCATGACGTCGATGACGCTTTTCAACTGGGCGACCTGTTCGTCTTCGCTCGGTAAGTCGTCCCGGTTCATGAACATGAATTCGCTGCGCAGCAAGCCGATGCCCTCGGCGCCGGCCTGGGTCACCATGTTCATTTCGATGGGAAGTTCCACGTTGGCCAGCAGGGTGACCTTGATACCGTCATGGGTGACGGCCGCCAGGTTGCGCAACCGGTCCAGGCTGCGCGCCTGTTTGCGGTGTTCGGCGCGGCGGCGTTCATAGGCGCTGATGGTTCTGGCGGTCGGGTTGACGACCACATGGCCGGCATTGCCGTCGACGATGATGGTATCGCCGGTTTTGATGTCGGTGGTCAGCCCGGCCGCGCCCAGCACCGTCGGCAGTCCTAAGGCGCGGGCCATGATGGCGGTGTGCCCCTCGGCGCTGCCGCCGACGGTGGCGGCCCCGGCGATCAGATCGGGGTCCAGCTGCGCGGTGTCGGCGGGGGTCAATTGATCGGCGATGACGATGCTGCCCGAGGCGGCGGCGGAAAACGGTTTGACCGGCGTTTTCGTCAGGTTTCTGAGCAGCCGGTTGCCGACTT
>JAESSX010000249.1 GCA_016763915.1 Rhodospirillales bacterium | reverse complement strand
CGGTGCCCAGGTATGCCCCGGCGGCGGCCCCCGTAGCGGTCGCGGTAGCGCCGCAACCCATGCCTGCGCCGGTATACCCCGAACCCGTGCCCGTGCCCGTGCCCATTCCTGAGCCCCAGCCCGTCCCCGAACCTGCACCGGAGCCGGAACCCATACCGGAACCCATGCCCGAACCGATAGCGGAGCCGGAGCCGGAGGCCGTCGATGAGGCCGCCGCCGAAGAACCCGCCCAGGACGAAGCCGCCGCCGAAGATGTCGCCGCCGAAGACGCCCTGTCGCCGGATCAACTGGACGAAATGTTCGGCGAAGACACCGAATCGGATGCCTTCAATACGCTCAACGAAACGGACGGCGCAGATGAGGACGACGACATCGATCTCGACAGCATCCCCGACCCGGAACCGATCCCCGGGGTGTTTTCGTCGGACGACGATGAGTCGATGGACGACGGCTCCGTGGCAAAGGGGGGCAAGGGAAAAATTATCGGCATTGCCGCCGTCGTGCTCATTCTGGCGCTGGGGGGCGGGCTGTTTTTCGGCCGTTCCTTCATCATCGACATGATGCCGCAGGCGGCCGGAATTTACGAAATGCTCGACTTCGGCGGCGCCGAAATCGGCGAAGGCCTCGATATCCGCAACGTCAAGTCGCTCCGCGAAGTCGAAAGCGGCGTCGATATTCTGATCGTTCGCGGCCAGATCTCCAACGTCTCGAAAGAAGACCGCAAGGTGCCGATGATCCAGGTCATTCTTTACGACGGCGACGGCGAAGTTGTTCAGAGCACCATCGCCGCACCATTGAAAAACCGCCTGCCGCCGGGAACCTCGATCGGTTTCAGCGCCAAGCTGCCGGAACCCTCGGCGCTGGCCCGGCGGCTCGAAGTCACCTTTACCGAAACCAGCAAGAAATAGCCGCCGCTTAAGGCCCCGGGCGTCACGCGGGCGGGCAATTGTTGCCGGTCGTCCTCCGGCGGGGAACATTTTTCTCAGCGCCCCCCTTCGGTTCCAATCCTCCATCGATACAGAAAAAGGCCGGTTTTCCAGGGCAATCCGCGCCGCAGGTCTGCCTGCGCCGAAATGGCGCGAATCTTGCTGCTTTCAACAGCGACAGGTTTCGGCGCCACCGGCCGCCAAAGAGCCGGGGTTCCGATCAACAGGCGAAGAAGGAACCTTAACCGATGATGATGCCATCCCGCGGCCCCGCGCCGCTGCCGCCGCCGAACCGGCGTTCCTGGTTCGGCGCACGGCTTCGCGTTGCCGGCGCCCACTGCCGGCTGGCGGACATGACGGTCCGGCTACTGGCGCTGTTGAATTCGGCGGCAGACGACCGGACCAAAAGCGCCGAGACGCCTGCGTCTCCGGTCAGAAGCGTTTGATGAGGCGCTCGATGTAGTCCCGTTCCGGGACCGGGCGATGGAACTCGCCCGCGCGGCGGCGCAATTCGTCGAGCAATTCCCGCGCCCTGCGGCGCTCGGAATGGCTGGGGATTCGCACGCCGTTCTCGTCGATGGAGCCCCCGAAGGCCCCGCCCGGGCGGCGTCCGAAGGGATCATACCCGGGGCCGGATTGGCGGCCCTGGCGTCCGGGCCCGAACCCGAAGGCGCCGGCCATGCTCCGGGCCAGTCTTTCGGCCATGCGCCCGGCCCCCTTGCGCAGATGATCCAGCGCCCGGGTCTGCGCCTGGACCGCCTTGCGCGCCTGGCCGTCCTTCAGGGCCTTGATGGCGTCTTTCATGGCCCGTTCGGCCTGGCCGAAGGATTCCGGAATGCCGCCCATGATGTCGTCCATGCCCAGCATCAACCGGCCCAGGCTGCCGCGCAGTTCGCGTTGTTCCGACGTGCCGGGGGCCTCGCCCTTATCGCCCCGGCCCTGTTCGGGACGCTGGGGCATGGCGCCTTGGGACAGGCGCTGACGGTAGCGTTTATAGGTCTCTTCAAGGGCCTGTTGCTGGCGCCGGGTCAGCTTGCGGAGATCGTCCATCAGGCGGCGGGCTTTGGCGATCTGTTCGTTGGGTCTGCCCCGCTGGATGCCGTTTTTAATGCTGTCCAGCATGCGTTGCAGGTTCGACAGCATGGCCCGGGCGGCGTCCAGCGAACCGATGTTGGCGAGGTCCCGCGCTTCTTCGATCATCCTCTGCAAATCGGTGCTGTCGACGGAGTTGGAATTGGGCGCCAAAGGCAATTGATCGAGGCCTAGTTTCTGCATTTGTTCGGACAACGCCCGCATGTATGTGTCGAGCGCGCGCTGCAACGCGTTCATCAGGCGCTCGATTTCGGCCTTGTCCTTGCCGTTCTTCAACGCCCGCTGCAGCTCTTCCTGGAGCTTTCGCAGATCGCGTTCGGCGATGGAGAATTCCCCATCTTCGATGCGCAGCGCGGTTTCCCACAACAACGCCTGCACCGTGCCGATGGCCTCGTCGGAGCCGTCGTGGATAAGCCGGCTGGTGGCGACGCTGAGCGCCAGGAAGACCACGGTGTCGTCGAAAAAATGTTTGGGACGGCGGATCAGGTTGTCGAGAATCACCCCCACCCGATCCACCACCTCCGGGTCCGGCTTGTTCAGCATCTTGCGGGCGCCGACGATGGCGCGGGCGACGGGATGGTTGAACACCCGCTCGGGCAGGACGATCCGCACCGCGTCGCTTTCCCCGGCCTGGCCGCGCGCATCCAGCACCTGGAGGCGCACCAGCACCACCAGCCCGGCCCACGGGTGGGCGCTGAAATCCTGCAGGCTGGACCCTTCCACCTTTTTCGAGCCCAGTCCCGGCAACGCCAGTTCGGCGCGAATGGCGGCGCCGTCGCTTCCCCGTTTGCCGGGCACCGTGAGACCGTCCGGATGGCGGATCACCACCTGCAGCCCGGCCAGCCCGTAATCGTCCCGGGCTTCATATTCCAGCCGCAACTGGGCCCGCCCGGCGCGCGCCGGAGCGCGGGTGAATTCCACTTGCGGCGCGCCGTCGGCGGCAACCTGCAACGGCCAGCGGGCAAGGGAAACAGACCCCAGGTTGACCTCGATACGGTCGGCGGACCGGTCGGCGTCCCCCAAAACCGTCTGCAGGCGGTAACTGACGCCTTTTTCATCCTCTTTTTCGGATAAGCCAATGGCGGCGAACTGGATGGTGCGGGGGCCGAGAGCCAGCACCGGCGCTTGCCGGGAGCCCGCGGACTGGGCCAGCAGGGTCGACCCGACGGGAACCCTGACCGGGGGCCGGGCCGGGCCGTCCCCGGACGACGAAACCATTAACGCGTCGCGGCCTTCGAGAAAGATCGGCGCCAGGCCGGTATAGGCCGGCGGCGTGATCCAGATATTAAGCTCGAACGGCCCGTTCAGCCCGACATTCATATTCGGCACGAGGGCGCGCTCAAGACGCCCCATGGCGTCGCCACCGGCGGCGGCCAGACCGATGACCAACAACAGCCCGGCCACCGCCCGCAATCCGTAAGGATCGAACCTCGCCAGGCCCGGCGACGGCCACGCCACACGCAGGACCGAAGCCGCCTCGGCCATGCGCGACAAATGCACCCGCCACAGGCTTTCCGCCCCCGGCGTATCGATGCCCACCGCCAGGCGGTCGTTCAGCGCCGTCAACGGCCGGTGTTCGAGTGCGCTGTCCTGCTCGAGGCGGCGTTCGGCGGTTTTTTCGTCAACCGCCCGGAACCCGGCCACGGCGCCCCGCACCAGGAACCCGCAAGCCGCCGCGAAACCGATGAGGATCAGCGAATGCAGCCAGAACGGCAGCATCGGCAGCCAGTCCATGAGCGCCACCGCCAGAAACACCGCCGCCACGCCCACCGCCGGCCACACGCTCCGCCACAAGCGCTCCCATGTCAGGGCCGCCCGCGCCAGTTCCAGGAACAACCGGTAGCGGTTGCGCCACGCCCCCGGCCCGGGCATCGGGGAGGGGGGGGTCATTCGCCGGCCTCGCGGCGAAGGGCCGCGTCATCTCCCAACCAGTCGGGAAGCTGTTCGCGGGACAGCATGTCATCAACGGTGACCCGGTCCCGGATCACCGAAAAGCCGTCTGCGTTGACCAGCACCTCGGGCACCAGCGGGCGCGTGTTGTAGGTCGACGCCATCACCGCGCCATAGGCTCCGGCGGTGCGGATGGCCAGCAGATCCCCGGGTCCGGTAACGGGCAGCGCCCGGGGCGTGCCGAAGGTGTCTCCGGTTTCGCAGATCGGCCCGACCACCTCGAACACCGCCTGTTCGCCGTCGGCGGCGGCTTCGGCCACGGGCTGGATGTCGTGATGGGCGTCGTACAGGGTCGGACGGATCAGGTCGTTCATCGCCGCATCGACGATGACGAACGAGCGGCTCACACCGTCCTTAACGCGGATCACGCGGGTCACCAGAATCCCCGCGTTGCCGGCAATCAACCGTCCCGGCTCGAAAAACACCTTGCACCCCAGGCCGCCGACCACCGATTGCACCATGGCGCCGTATTCCTGTGGGCTCGGCGGTTGTTCGCCTGAATAGGGAATGCCGAGCCCGCCGCCCAGGTCCAGGTGTTCGATGGCGTGTCCGGCGCTGCGAAGCTCCGCCACAAGACCGGCCACCAACCCGTACGCCTTGCGAAACGGTTCCAGGTCCAGAATCTGCGAACCGATATGCACGGCGACGCCGGTGACGCGGATGCCCGGCAATCGGGCCGCGCGCGCGTAGGCCTCCGGCGCGTCCGCCCATTCGACGCCGAACTTGTTTTCGCTTTTACCGGTGGCGATCTTCTCATGGGTCCGGGCGTCCACGTCCGGGTTGACGCGGATGGCGACCTTGGCCTCGATGCCCCGCGAAACCGCCACGCCGGACAGCATCTCCAGTTCGGGCAGCGATTCCACGTTGATCTGCAGCACCCCGGCTTTCAGGGCCGCGGCCATTTCGTCCGCCGTCTTGCCGACGCCGGAAAAGACGATCTTCGACGGCGCGACGCCGGCCACCAGGGCGCGCTTCATTTCGCCCGACGAGACAACGTCGGCGCCGGCGCCGAGGCGCGCCAGCGTCGCGATCACGGCGATATTGGAATTGGCCTTGACGGCAAAGCAAACGGTGGCGTCCAGCCCCCGCACGGCCTCGCTGAACACCCGGTAATGGTGTTCCAGGGTGGCCGTCGAATAGCAGTAAAAAGGCGTGCCCACGCGCTCGGCGATTTCCCGGACCGGCACCGCCTCGGCGTGCAATTCACCATTCTGATATTGGAAGTGATCCATAGCGCACGAACCTTGATCGGGTTATATCGGGTTATTTAGAGGAAGGCCGGTTCGGATACTCCAGGGGAAACCCCAGGGGCGAACGCGGCGCTCCCGTCCCCTCGTGTGTGTCTTCTCCCGCAGCCGGGGGGGTGCCGATTTCCGTCTTCTCGCCGGGGGTCGGATACTGGTGCGGGTAACCGCTGCCGGGCGGCTCCGCCGGCGCCGATTTGACGCCGCAGGCGGCGACGATCAGGACCGCGGCGCTGACGGCCGCGGCCTTCACGGCCCCGGCTTTCACGGCGTGGGATAAAATCGAAACCATGGTCATCCGTCCAAAAACCTCTTTCTCGCCTCGGCAACGGCGCCCTGCACCCTATCAGGGGCGGTGCCGCCGAAGCTGTTGCGGCTGTTGAGGGCGTCTTCCACCCGCAACACATCATACACCGCTTCGGTGATGCCCGGGGCAACCGATTGCATGTCCTCCAAACTCAACTGGTCGAGGCTGGTGGCCGCCTCGTCGGCCATCTTGACCAGCGCCCCGGTCACGTGATGGGCATCGCGGAACGGCATGTCCAGCGTCTTGACCAGCCAGTCGGCGAGATCCGTCGCCGTGGCGTGGCCGGACCCGGCATCGCCCCGCGTCCGCTCGGTGTTGAAGTCCATGCCTTCGACCATGCCGGTCATGGCGGCCAGGCACAAGGCCAGCGTATCGGCGACGGCAAACACCGGCACCTTGTCTTCCTGCATGTCCTTGCCGTAGGCCAGGGGCAGTCCTTTCATCATCACCAGCACCGTGTTGAGCGCGCCGATGAAGCCGCCCGCCTTGGCCCGCACCAGTTCGGCGGCGTCGGGGTTGCGTTTCTGCGGCATGATCGACGAGCCGGTGGAATAGGCATCCGGCATCCGGGCATAGGCGAACTGCACCGAACACCAAAGAACGATTTCTTCCGCCAGGCGGGACAGGTGGATACCCAGGATGGCCGCATTGGACAGGTATTCGAGCACGAAATCCCGGTCCGAGACGGCATCCAGGGAATTGGCCATCGGCGCGTCGAAGCCCAGGGCCTCGGCGGTCATATGCCGATCGATGGGAAACGACGTCCCGGCCAGGGCGGCGGCGCCGAGCGGGCTTTCGTTCATCCGATTGCGGCATTCCGACGCGCGGCCCCGGTCCCGGCCCAGCATTTCCACATAGGCCAGCAGATGATGGCCCAGGGTCACCGGCTGCGCCGTTTGCAGATGGGTGAAGCCGGGCATCATGGTCCCGGCGTGTTCTTCGGCCCGGTCGATCAGCGCCGATTGCAGGGTTTCCAGATCTCCGTCCAGCCGGTCCAGCGCGTCGCGCACCCACAGCCTGAAGTCGGTCGCCACCTGGTCGTTGCGCGACCGGGCCGTGTGCAGCCGTCCGGCGGCGTCGCCGATCAGTTCACCGAGGCGTGATTCGACATTCATGTGAATGTCCTCCAAAGCTTGCTGGAAATCGAAATCGCCGCTTTCGATCTCATCGGCAATGGTGCCCAGGCCCTTTGCGATGGCATCGCCGTCGTCTTCGGATATGATGCCGGTCCTGACCAACATCGCCGCATGGGCTTTCGAGGCGGCAATATCCTGGGCGTAAAGGCGCCGGTCGAAATCAATGGAGGCATTGATCTCTTGCATGATATCCGCGGGTCCGACGTCGAACCGCCCGCCCCAGATGCCGCTTGGGTCCTGCGTGCCCGTGGCGGACCCGGACTTTTTGGATGTCTTTGTCATCATCTTAAACCTAACCGAGACGCGATAAGGAACCAAACCTTGAAACGCCTGTTGAAACGCCGATCCCAGTTCATAGGATATGCCGCCGTTGTTTTACTCGGGGTCGTGCTGGCGGCAGGTGTTTCCTTATCACGACCCTGGGCCGCAACGGAACCCGGAAAATGCGCCGGCGCCGAACAGGTGTTCAAGGGTTATCTGGCCGCCAGCCCTCCCAGCCCGGTTACGCAAGCGCCCTTCGGCGACGCCCAGGGCGCTTTGAGGACGCTGGCCGAATACCGGGGCCGGGGTGTTGTGTTCAATTTCTGGGCCACCTGGTGCGCGCCCTGCGTCAAGGAAATGCCGCAACTGGACCGGTTGCATAAACTTCTGGCGCCCGACGGGATCGCGGTTCTGACCATTTCCGAAGACCGGGCCGGCGCGACGCTGGTGGAAAAATTTTACCGCATCAACGAGCTCGGCAATCTGGATATCCTGATCGACCGTAACGGCAAGGTGTTGCGGGGATCAAAAGTCAGGGGCCTGCCGACGACGCTGCTGATCGACGCCCAAGGCCGTGAAATCGGCCGCGTCCAGGGCATTTCGGAATGGGATTCCGGGGATGTGGTGGCGTTTTTGCGGCGCTGCCTGAAACCATGAGGGCGCGCCGCCGGTCCTGGGGTTCCTCGGGCGCAGTCCTCCTTTTGGGGCTGCTGGCCGCCGCGTGCGCCGCCGCCCCCGTGGCCTGGGTCAAACCCGGCGCCACCCAGCAGCAGTGGACCCGGGACCAATGGGATTGCCGCGCCAAGTCCCGGCGCGAAGCCGAAAAGCAGATGCGCCGGCAGGGGCCTGATTTCCGGTCGTCCGGTTTTTCCGACGACAACACGCTCAGCCGCAACATGGCCGGCTTTGACGCCCGGCGGAATGAGCGGCGCATGTTCGAGCAATGCATGCGGCTGCGCGGCTACACGAAAAAGAAGGCCGCTGCCCCGAAAAAATGAGGCAGCGGCCGGTTTCCTGTTTGTTGGACGGGTGGTGTTATCCCGTGCCGCCGTCAACCGCCCCGATAGGCGACGCCGTGGGGCTGCTTGTCGGTTTTAATCACGGCGATCTTGCTCAGATCGGACGACGACAACAGCATAAGCTTGTCCTCGCCCCGGATGGTCACATAAAGGGTTTTTCCGTCCGGGCTGATGGCCAGCATGTCGGGTTTGGTGCCGAGCCATTCGGATTTGACCACCTTGCCCAGGGCGGTATCGACGATGGCGATGGAATCGAGGGCCCGCTGCACGACAAAGGCGCGCGAGCCATCGGAACTGAGGACCAGGCCGTGCGGGCTGTCGGACACGCTTATCTTCCCGGTGATCTTGGCCGAGGCCAAATCAAGTTTCAGGATTTTGTTGTCGCCGGGCGCGGTGATCCAGGCGCTTTTCCAGTCCATGGACGGGATGAAGGCCATGCCGCCCTTGCCGCCGGGAAACGACTTTTTGACCGAACCGGTGCTGTAATCGACCTTGAAAATCTTCAATCCCACGGCATCGACCACGAACGCGTGTTTTTTGTCGTTGGCGAACACCGACATCATCGCCTTCTTGCCCAGCGTCTTGGTGTAAAGGGCCTTGCCTTTGGCGATATCGATAAGGGTGATGGCGCTGTCGCCGACGCTGCTGGCCAGGGCCCGGGTTCCATCCGGCGAGATCGACACGTCATGGGTCTTCTTGCCGGCGGCAACGTTGGCGATCACCGTCTTGGCGGCGGCGTCGATGATGGTGACGGTGTGGGCGCCGACGTTGCTGATCAGGGCGCGTTTCCCGTCGCGGCTTATGGCCACGTTGTGGGCCCCCTTGCCGGTCTCGATGGTGGCGATGATCTGGCGGCTGTCGGAATCGAAAACCTGGACATTGCCCGACGTCATGTTGGTGACCCAGATTTCGCCGGCTTGAGCTTTGCCGGATATCGCCCCGGACACGACAAGGGCGACGGCGGCGGAAAAGAAAATCCGCATCGTTGATTTCTGCATTTTCAATAACTCCCTGTTTAAAAAAAAACCTCCCCGAAAAGCCGGAGCATGCGGCACAGTGCCTATGCTCCCGGTATGGGTATTATTGTACACTTAATTTTTGGGCATTGAAGGCAAAAAAAACGGCGCCTCGGAAATGCCGAGGAAACCGCCGTTTTTTTCCACACAACCGGGGATGCCGTAGCGGGCATCGGCGGCGGCAGCTTTCGTATGGACGCCGGTTAGACGCCGGGCCGGATCAGGCCGCCAGCGGCGTCCCGTCCTGGTCTTTGTAAAAGGCAGGGGCGGACTGGTTTCCCGTCGGGCTCAAGCTTAAGGAACCGCGCTGCAGTTCGCCGGCGACGAGGGCCGGAATCTGCTCGCGGTGGATACCGATGTCCCTGAGCAGGTAATCGGGCATTGCGTTGAGGTCGCGCGACAGATTCTTGCGGCTGCTCCAGCCACGAAGAGTCCGGTACAGATCCTGGGCGACCATGCGGATGAAATTCAGCAATACCACCTGACGCATATAATGGACGATCACCGAGGCACTGAGCGGATCGCTTTCATAAACCCTGCTGGCGGTGAAATCGATGACGGGGGCGGCGATATATTTCTGCTTACCCATGATACCCTTCCTTCGTACGAATAATTTCGGCGGCGGCCGGCCGTTTGCCGGAGGCCTTAACACCGTAAAAATACCCCGGTCCGGATCTTATGGGCAGCGCTATTGTTGCACCGCAGCATTGCGCAAAATGCATAGCTGGCTGAACAATTCAGCCCTGCTTCGTGTTGTTGGCATATGACAGCCGATCAATGGGCTGTTAAACAGGGGACGGAAAACAAAGGTGCCCCCCATGACCCCTCCCCTGAACGGCAGACAGGACCCTAAATCCACAGGTAACGGGATTCCGGCGCGGGTGGCCGCGCTGCGCGCCGAGTTGCAGCGCCTCGGCCTGGACGGGTTCATCGTGCCGCGCGCCGACGAGCACCAGGGCGAGTACGTCGCCGCCCGCTCGGAACGCCTGGCCTGGATATGCGGCTTCACCGGCTCGGCCGGGCTGGCCGTGGTGCTGGCGGACAAGGCGGCGGTTTTCATCGACGGGCGCTATACCCTGCAGGCCGAGACCGAAGTCCCGCATCCTCTGTTCGAGCACTGCCCCCTGGCCGACGGACCGCCGACGGACTGGGTCGCCGGAAACCTGTCCCCCGGGGCGACGCTGGGATACGACCCGTGGCTGATGACGCCGGGGCAGATCACCCGCTATCAGGCCGCCTGTGACAAAGCGGGCGCGGTGCTGGCGCCGGTTCAGGCCAATCCGGTCGACGCGGTGTGGCGCGACCGGCCCGCGGCACCGCTGTCGCCCATCATCATCCACGATGATGCCTTCGCCGGCGAGACGTCGGCCGATAAACGCCGGGCGGTGGCCGCCCGGCTGGCCGGGGAAAAGGTCGACGCGGCGGTTTTGACGGCGCCCGATTCCATTGCCTGGCTGCTCAATATTCGCGCCGGCGACGTGCCGTTCACGCCGCTGGCGCTGGCCTTCGCCGTGCTCGACGCCGAGGCCGGGGTGGACCTGTTCGTGGATCGCCGCAAGGTATCGCCCGAAATCCGGGATCATCTGGGCGCCGACGTGCGCTGTTTCGATCCCGACGCCTTCGGCCCCGCCCTCGACACGCTGGCCGGGGAAAACAAGGCCGTCCGCCTGAACCCGGAAACCGCCCCGGCGTGGGTGCTGCAACGTCTGGAAGCCGCCGGGGCAACGGTCCGCACCGGCGTCGACCCGTGCCAGTTGCCGAAGGCGAAAAAAAACCCGGTCCAGCTGGACGGCATCCGCGCCGCCCATCGGCGCGACGGCGCGTCGCTGACCCGGTTTCTCGCCTGGCTGGCCGAAACCGCGGGCGCCGGCACGGTGACCGAGATGTCCGCCGCCGAGAGGCTGGAGTCCTTGCGCCGCGACAACGACCATTTCCGGGGCCTGAGTTTCCCCACCATCTCCGGCGCCGGGCCCAACGGCGCCGTCGTCCATTACCGGGTCGGGCCGCAAACCAACCGCACGCTAGAAGACGGCACGCTGTATCTGGTCGATTCCGGGGCGCAGTACCTGGACGGCACCACCGACGTCACCCGCACCGTCGCCATCGGCGCCCCCACCGACGCCATGCGCCGCCATTTCACGCTGGTGCTGAAGGGCCATATCGCGCTCGCAAGCGTTCGCTTTCCCAAAGGCACCACCGGCAGCCAGCTCGATATTCTGGCGCGCCGCGCGTTGTGGGCGGAGGGGCTGGATTTCGAACACGGCACCGGCCACGGGGTCGGCCATTACCTGGGCGTGCACGAAGGCCCGCACCGCATTTCCAAGGTTCCCAACCGCGTCGCCCTGGAACCGGGCATGGTGGTTTCCAACGAGCCCGGATACTACGAGGCGGGGGCTTACGGTATCCCATCGAAAACCTGGTCTGCGTGACGGCGGACGGGCCCGTTGCGGACGGCGGCAAGAACCTGCTGGCGTTCGAGACCCTGACGCTGGCCCCCATCGACCGGGCGCTGATCGACAGCGCCATGATGGACGGCGATGAAATCGCCTGGGTCGATGGCTACCACGCCAGGGTAT
>JAESSX010000248.1 GCA_016763915.1 Rhodospirillales bacterium | reverse complement strand
TGCGGGTGACGGAAAGTTTTCTGGGCCGGGCTGTGACGGGCGGGCGGGGTTCGGGCTCGCTTACCGCCCGGCTTTGTTCGGGCCGGTCGATTTCCTCCACCCATTTCAGCCACGGCTCCGGGGCGGCGAAGGTATTTACCAGCCCCTGCTTTTGCAGCAGGTTATCGAGCCTGAGCAGCCACCGGGACGGCACCGTGGGCGTGCCGTCGACCCGTTCGGAGCGGGTCAGCACCACTTGGCGTCCGGCAAAGGCCTGGGTGAAATCGTGCGCCGCGAGGCCGATCCGCCGTTCCGGCGCGGGCAGGCCGAATTGCGCCATCATCGGCCGGCTCATCCACGGGCTGGCCTTGGCTTCGGGCGGCCAGGCGGCTTCGTTGAGGCCGCCCAGAATCATCACGTCGGCCTGTTGCAGACGGGCTTCCAGCAGGCCCCAGATATGCAGCCGGGGGTGCCGCCCAAAGCGCGGCCGGACCACCCGCCCAGCCATCAGGGTTTCCAGAAGCGGTGGATAATCAGCACCGGTGATCTTATCCAGAATGCCGCCGTGGGCTCCAAGATCGGCGATGAAACGGGCCGCCCCTTCGCCCGCGTCGCCGGCCCAGATACGCGCAGCACCATCGCCTTCGCCGGTATCGGCCAGGGCCTCGGCCATGCGAACGTGTGCGGCGGCCATCTCTGCGAGACTGTGCGGCGCGCCGTCCATGACATCCATCAGGGGGCTGAAAATGTCGGCTAAGCCGTTGACGAAGGCCCGAAGCCGGTCGGCGGATTCGCGGTTTTTCTTTTTGCTTAAGGTTCGGTCGGCGTCGATGGCGGCCAATAGCCCGTCGATCCCCGGGGCCGGGCGGGGGCCGCGAAGGACGGCGATTTCCAGGCTCCGGACACTGTTGCGCAACGCCGCCACCGGTCCGACGCCCGCCGCCAGGGGATGTTTCAGCGCCGCCAGCAGGCTTGGCGGGGCCATCTCGTCGGCGATCATACGCGCCGTCAGCCTGAGAAAGGCCCCGGGCGGGGTCTGGGCCAGGGGCACGCCGGCGGAATCGTCGATGTCGATATTCCAGCGCGCCAGTTCGGCGGCGATGCGGCGCGCCAGACCCCGGTCCGGCGTCACCAGGGCGGCTGTTTTTCCGGGGGTTTCCAGGGTTTGGCGCAAAATCAGCGCGATCACGGCGGCTTCCTCACGCGGTGTCGGGCATGGGATGCGGGTAACGCCTTTGAGCGCGGTTTCGGTTTCCGAGCTACCGGGCAGGGACGGGGGTTCGGTCCCGGCGGGGGTCAGGGCGGCCTGGATCAGGCGTGTGCGGGCCGGAGACGCGGTATCGAACCCGGGCGCCTGCCAGGGTTGGACGTCTGTACGCCCGATGCCGAAATGGGTCAGCAGGCGCGCCATGCCGAATTGGGGATGGTGGTCTTTCAGGGCTTTCCAGGCCTCGTCGGTGGCGTCCATGTCCAGCCCCGGCAGCACCACGGCGCCATGGTCAAGCCCGGCGACGCAGGCCAGCAGATCGGCGGTGGCGGGAATGGAACCGGTCGACCCGGCGGCGATGACCGGCCCCGGCGGCGGGTTGGCGGCCCACGCCCGCCTTTGAGCGTCGAACAAGCGGTTGCGGCGATCGGCCCCGTCGATGGCGTTTTTTTCTTTCAGAACTTTGGGCCAGAGCTCGGTCAGGATGGTCAGGAAATCGAGCGTGTCGCGCCAATGTTCGGCGAACTCAATCGGCGCCAGGGCGCTTAAGCCCTCAAAGGACAGGCGTTCAGTATGCACCTGGTCGAGCAGCCGGGCCAGTTCCAGCCCTAAGTTGGCGGCCTGGTCCGGGCTGGCGTCGTCGCGGGCCAGCACCAGCCGGGTCAGCAGCAGTTGGCGTTCCAGCCCCGAGACCGCTTCGGGAATGCGCAACAAATCCTGCCCCGGCATGCCCCCCGGGATGCCGCTCGAATCGTCGAAACCGCCGGAAAACAGGATTTCGTCCTCGTCCATGTCGCCGAGCGCGATGGTCCGGGGCAGCAACAGGGACTGCCCCCCGCTTTGCCTCAGGAAGGCTTCGGCCAGACTGCGCCGGGACCGTTGCGTCGGCACCAGGACGGTAACCCCGGCCAGCGCCGCCGGATCGACTCCGACGCGGAGGCGAATGCCGGCCGCCAGCACGTCGACGAATGGCAGGCCCGCGGCAATGGTGAAAACTTTAGGCGGGCTCATGGGGCCGATCCTTGGTGTTAGCGGTGCTTGATGCCGGCATAGCGCAGGCGCATATAGGTTTCGGCCTCCGCCAACCCTTCGGGCGATCCGACGTGGAACCATTCGCCGTCGTGGATGGTGCCGAACAGGCGTTGGTTTTCCATTGTCCGGTCATAAAGGACGTTGAGGGAAAAGGCCCCTTCCGGGCCGCCGGCGAACAGGCGCGGATGTAGAATCTGGATGCCGGTGTACAGCCACGGCGCGACTTCGCTTTCCGGGCGGCGGGCCAGGCGGCCGTCGCCGTCGGCGCAGAAATCCCCCTGCCCGGTGTAGCCATAGGCCTCGACGGTGGAATGCAGCAACAGCAATCCGTCCATTTCGTCGTCCTTCCAGCTCCGCGCCAGGCGATTGAGCGCATCGAAGGGGCCATTGAGCCAGAAGGCGTCCGTGTTGACGACGAAAAAGGGATCGTCTCCCAGCATCTCAAGGGCGTTGGCTATACCGCCGCCGGTGTCGAGAAGAACGGGTTCCCTGGAAAACCGGATATCGGGTGTCTTGCGGCGGCTCAAATGGTCCTCAAGCTGTTCGGCAAGATAGTGGGTGTTGATGACAACGTCGTTGACGCCTGCGGACTCCAGCCGGTCCAGGGCATGGTCGATGAGGGCCTTTCCATCGACCTGAACCAGCGGTTTGGGCAAGGTGTCGGTCAACGGTCGCAGGCGGGTGCCTAACCCGGCGGCCAGCACCATGGCTTTTTTCGGGTCGCATCCGGTCATGACGCCGTCGCCGTTGTTGGCGGGACAACCCGTTTTTCGGGAGGGATATGGGCGTCGAACCAAGCCGCCACCGGGGCTAGCGCCGGATGGGTCATGGCGTTATCCAGCAACCGCCAGACCCGGGGAATGTGAACAAGGTAGGCGGACTTTGCGTCGCGCAGGCAGAGCCGGGTGAAGATGCCGATGACCTTGGCGTGACGCTGCGCCGCCAGAATCGCGAACACGGCGCTGAATTCGTCCCGGTCGAGATCGGGAAAGGCGGCGAAATACCTTTCCAGCATGGCCTCCTTGAGGCCGGGGCCGATGTCGCGCCGCGCGTCCTCCAGCAGCGACGCCAGGTCATAGGCCTTCGGGCCCAGGACCGCGTCCTGAAAATCCAGCAGTCCGCAACGGGCGATGCCGGTGCGGCCTTCCAGCACCATCAGGTTATCGACGTGATAATCGCGCAGCACCAGGGTGTCGGGCTGGCGGCGAAGGGGAGCGAAGGCTTCCAGCCAGGCGGCTTGATAGGATTGGCGGGTATCGTCGCCGGGCGGCGCGCCGAACAGGGCCCCCCAAGTCCAGTCACACAGCAGCAAGGCCTCATCGAGAAGTTTTTGTTCACTGTATCGTTCCGTGCCCGGCGGCGCCACGCGCTCCGTGGCGATCCCGTGCAGTTCGACCAAAACGTCAATGGCGAGGGTGTAAAGACCGGCCTCCGGCGATGGAGTCTCGGCGCTCAGAATCCGGGTAAAGGTGTCATCGCCCAGATCTTCGATGATCAGGAATCCGTTGCCCCGGTCCTTGGCGAAGATATCCGGGGCGCTGAAGCCGAGGGATTTGAGATGGCGGGCGATGGCGACGAAGGCATCGACGTTTTCCCGGGGCGGCGGCGCATCCATCAGCATGGCCCGGCGGCCGCCCTGGGTCAGGCGTTCATAGCGGCGGAACGAGGCGTCCGCGGTCAGGGGTGCGCGCTTCGCCCCGCCCCAGCCGTG
>JAESSX010000247.1 GCA_016763915.1 Rhodospirillales bacterium | reverse complement strand
TTGCCCTCGAACAATTTCGGATAATGGTGGCGGATCATGCCGGCGCAGGAGCCCGACGGCACGACCACGTAATCGAAGCCCTCGAACACGGTGATGACTTTTTCCGCGATCTTGCGGGTGTCGGCGTTGTCGCCGGAATTATAAGCCGGTTGCCCGCAACAGGACTGGGCACCCGGCACCGCGACCCGGCAACCCGCGTCCTGCAGAAGCTTGGCCGCCGCGAAGCCGACCGATGGCCGCGTCAAATCAACCAGACAGGTCGCAAACAGGCCGACGGACGGCGCAGGGGCGGTGGTTTCAGGCATTCGGGAACAATGGTCGTTTCCCGGTTTAAAGGCAAGACGGGGCGTTCGGTATTTGTCAGAAAATTAACCGGGGCGGAGTTAATACCGGGGCGGAAAACCGGCGCTCAGGAGCCCGGCTTTTTCGGCAGCAACGGATAATACCCGCCCGCCTGTTTCATCCGCCCGGCCACCGCGCCCGCCGCCGAGCCGAAGCCGGTGAACAGGTCGCCGCGCACCGGACCCTTGATGGCGCTGCCTGTATCCTGGGCGATGACCAGCCGGCGAAGCGGCTTTTTCGCCTTTCCGGGTTGCGTGGTGACCAGCCAGACCGGGACCCCGAAGGGAATATACCTGGTGTCGACGGCAAGGCTGCGGCCGGCGGTCAGCGGCACGCCCTGGGCGCCGACGGGGCCGTCGCCATCGATGATGCGGAAGAAGATGTAGGCCTTGTTTTTTTCCATCAGGTCCCGTCCGGCCAGCGGGTTCGCTGCCAGCCATGCCTGAATGGATTGCAGGGAAACCTGATCCGCCCTCAGGATGCCCCTGGCCACCAGTTCCCGGCCGATGGGCGTATAACGCCGGCCGTTGCGCCCGGCAAAGCCGATGCGCACCGCCGAGCCGTCCGGAAACACCACCCGGCCCGAACCCTGAATATGCAGGAAGAAGGCATCGATGGCGCTGTCCACCCACATTAATTCCAGCTGTTTGCCGTGCAGCGCCCCGGCATCGATTTCGGCTCGGGTCGGATAGGGGGTCAGCTTGTTGCCCAGAAGCCGCCCGGCCAGATTGCGGCCCTTCCATTCGTCGCGAAAGGCGCCAAGGTTGATCGACACCAGGTTCTTGGGCCGCCCATAGATGGGATAGCGGTACGTCGTGTCCGGCCGCCAGGCGCCCCGCAGCTCGGGTTCGTAATAGCCGGTGAACAGGCCGACGGGATTGGCGTTGTTGCTGGCGCGGTAGGGGGTAAAGCGCGATTCAAAGAAATACTGGACCTCGGTTTTGGAGCCGGTGCGGACCCTGGCCGCGGCGGCGCACACATGCAACCAGTCTGCGCCCAGGGTCGGCTCCATTTCGGGGCCGAGCTTACGGTTTGCCGGAAGGGCGCGCAGTTTTTCGCACGACTTCAGGAACGCCGCCAGCGCTTGCGTGTGGTTATCGCCGATCCAGCCGGGAATTTTCCGGAACGTCGTGGCGTCCAGCCGGAGGAACGTGTCGGCTGATGCCGGGGTTTCCGGGATGGGAACCGGTTTGACGGCACAGGCGGCGAGTAAAAAAACCAGCCCCGCCAGCGGCAGCGGACCCGGAATTTTCAAGGCGGCCCATCGATTATTCAAGGCTGTTTGTCGCTACCAGAGTCCAGTTGGGGTCCTTGGAATTTGATTCCCGTGCAAACGTCCAGAAATCGGTCGCATCCATAACCGCATTGGGGTTTCCGTCGACCACGTCGCCGTTTTCGTCGCGGGTGGCGTTGATCTGCTCACTGACGAATTTGACGGTAATGTTTTCCGTATGGTTTTCGGCAAAGGCTTCGACGATTTCGGCGGAGGTAATGCCGACCAGCGTATCTTCCAGGATTTCCCCGGCCTGTTCGCGGTCCCGGATGGCTTGCGAGAAATTGGCGTAGACATCAGGATTCAACAACGGTTTCAAGGCCTGGGTATCGCCATTGGAATAGGCGCCGAGGATCAGTTCGAAGGCCATCCGTGCGCCGGAGATAAATTCTTCCGGATTGAAGCTCGGATCAATGGCGCGGATTTCAAACAACCCTTTGGCCAGGGGATCGTCGTCATCGGGGATATCCTCGCCGGTATCCAGCGGGCTTTCCCTGCCGACGGGGTCGCTGTGGTCGACAAGCGGAATCACGTTGTCGTCGGACGGGGCGTTATGGTCTTTGTCGCCTTGATGGTCTTTGTCGCCTTGGCGGTCTTTAAAAGGGTCTTGAACGGATCCTTCGTGGCCATCCCGCCGGCCGAGAACGCCGCGAAGACGTAAAACCAGAAAGGCCGCGATCATGGCGAAAAAAATGATGTCTATAAATTGAAAGCCGTCGTTCATTATTATTCACGTTCGTTAGGGTTCGCGTCCGCAGTCCGCATACCGGACCACTGGACCACCGGGGATTCATCCGTTAAACACATTCCATCCGGCTTTCATAGGTTAACGGCTTACGTAGTCTAGGTCCATCAACCTGTCCAGCCCGACGGAACGGGCGTAACATTCATAGCGTAGATAGGCAGAACAACCGGAAAGAGCAAGTATGGGGGCTATCCTTTTCGCCGCCTTTGTCGGAGTTTCGATTATAGAGATCGTCTTGTTTGTCGAGATCGGCGGCCGTATCGGCCTCGGCCCGACCATCGGCGTCATCGTTCTGACCGCCTTTGCCGGCACCACCCTGCTGCGCCATCAGGGCCTGGCGGTCCTGAGACGGGCCCAGGCCAGTCTGACAGAAAACCGCTTTCCCATGGACGAGGTCTTCGACGGGCTGTGTCTGGTCGTTGCGGGCGCGCTGTTGCTGACGCCCGGATTTTTCACCGATGCCTTCGGGTTATTGCTGTTCGTGCCGCCGTTCCGTTTGTTTCTTCGCCAACGGCTGGGCAGCTTCCTGATCGCCCAGGGGCGCATGGATATTCATACTCCGGGTTTTGAGTCCGGGTTCGGCGGCGATAATCCGTCCGTAATCGACGGCGAATTCGAAGACATAACGCCGCAACACGATGGAAAAACCGGCGCCGGCCGACAAAAACCGCCGGAGAAAAACCCCCGGACAATTGAACCCGAGAAGTGAGGTTGACCCGAAACGGTTGTTCCCGATCCCGATCCATGATAGCCACGGGCCTTCCGCTGCAAGGTTAAGCGGCTTCATTCATCACCGACAGAGAGACAATATGGCAGACGAATCTTCAAACAACGCAGCGGTGGAACAACCGATTGTCGTTAATGCCCAGTATATCAAAGACCTGTCCTTCAAGGCCCCGGCCGCACCCGGTGTCTTTGCCAAGATGCAGGACGAGGCCCCCGATATCAGCGTCAACATCAATGTCAGCGCCAACCCGATTCAGGACAAAACGTTTGAGGTGGTGCTGGAGATCCGGGCCGAGTGCAAGATCACGGGCGAGATCGCTTTTATTCTCGAGCTTGAATACGC
>JAESSX010000246.1 GCA_016763915.1 Rhodospirillales bacterium | reverse complement strand
TGAGTTCGTTTGCCGTCTCCGGTTGGGCCGAAGGCGTTTGTTTGCTGAGACGGTTTTTTTGTTCGCGGTATTTATCAAGATCGACGATCTCGGCGGTCATGGACGATCTCCCAATGGATGTAAAAACGATCTCCCTCTCGATGTGAAAACGATATCGGATGCGAACGCGGGCGGGAAGGGGGCAATCCCGCCAAGGCCGGTATTTGACCTGAAAATATAAATTTTTTTCAATAAATCGGAGTCCGGGCAACAAGGGGCCCGGTATTTCTTCCGTTTTTATCGGGAAGTACGCTTGAGTATACCTTCAAACACGGATTCGAACATGGATTCGGTCAGCCTGCCGGTGTTGGTGTTGTAGCGCGAGCAGTGATAGCTGTCGGCCAGGACGAGCCCGCCGGCTAGATCATGAAACTGGTTGTGGCCGAATTTATAGGCGCTTTTCTTTTCGCCCAGCGTCGCCAGCACCGCGCCGTGGGCCAGCGTCCCCAGCGCAAGAATCACCCTGAGCCGGGAAAGAGCCTTGATTTCTTCCAGCAAAAACGCCCGGCACGCGGCGACTTCCGCGCCGACAGGCTTGTTTTCCGGCGGCACACAGCGCACCGCGTTGGTGATCCGGCAATTCACCAGTGCCAGGCCGTCATCGGCCTCCGCCCCGTATTGACCCTCGGAAAAGCCGAATTTCCCAAGGCTGGCGTACAGAAGGTCGCCGGCGAAATCGCCGGTAAACGGACGCCCGGTCTGGTTGGCCCCGCGCAGCCCCGGGGCCAGCCCGACGACCAGCAATTCCCCGTCCAGGCCGCCGAATGAGGACACCGGCGCATTATGCCAGCCGGGGTGTCCGGCGCGGTTGGTTTGACGGAACGCCTTCAGCCGCGGACACAGGCCGCAGTCCGGTAATGGTTCGCGCGGCCCGTCTTGTCCGGAATTGGCGGAAATGCTCATACCCAAGACCCTTAACCCAATGATCAACGATCTTAGGTATTAGGCGGAGAGTCAGGCGATTTCCACCTTAACGTCGAATTCCTCGACGTTGCCATCCCGGTCCTCCAGGGGGTCATGGGAATCACCACCATGCGCACTCTGGCGCTGGATATCCGCCTTGATGTCCATCAGTTCGATGAAGACATCGGCCTGGCGGCGCAATTCGTCGGCGATCATCGGCGGTTTGGAACGCATGGTGCTGACAACGGTGACCCGCAGCCCCTTGCGTTGCACGAATTCCGTCAATCGCCGGAAATCGCCGTCGCCGGAAAAAATCACCGCATGATCGATACAATCCACCATTTCAATCAGGTCAACGGCCAGTTCAATGTCCATGTTGCCCTTGATCTTCTTGCGCCCGGCGTCGTCGGTGAATTCCTTGGCCTGCTTGGTAACCATGGTGTAGCCGTTATAGTCCAGCCAATCGACCAGGGGACGGATCGGGGAATATTCTTGTTCTTCCAGCAAAGCGGTAAAATAATAAGCCCGGATCAACTGGCCCTGTTCGGCGAAAAAAAGGTGCAGGCGCTTGTAGTCAATATCGAATTCAAGCGCCTTGGCCGCCGCGTAAAGATTTGATCCATCTATAAAAAGCGCTATACGCTCTTGAGGGTAATAATTCATGGAACTAAAGCCCTTTCTGCAAAACAACGAGCACCCGGGGGGCGTTTTTTCCGGATGCTACGGCCCCGGCGGAAATAATTCGCCATTTTTTTGCGATGCCGAAGGCCATGCCGGTTCCCTGCGGACAATACCGCCCGGCTTTATTATAGTTAGGTGTTTGTTCCCGCCTTACAAGAATGAAATGCAGGAATATACGTTTTGATTTTGATCGGTATCGGCGCCAATCTGCCCAGCCCCCGTCACGGTCCCCCACGCGCGACTTGCGGCGCGGCGCTGGAAGCCCTGAATGAGGCGGACCTCACAATCACCGCCCGGTCGCGCTGGTATAAAAGCGCGCCGGTGCCGGTATCCGACCAGCCGTGGTTCGTCAACGGCGTGGCCCAGGTAAAAACGGCGCTCGATCCGGTGCGCTTAATGGCGTTGTTGCTGCGCACGGAAGAAGCCCTTGGCCGCAAGCGCAATGAGCCGAATGCGCCGCGCGTTCTGGACCTCGACCTGCTGGCCTTCGGCGACATGGTGCTGTCCCCGGAAGACGGCGGGTCTGGTGCGCTGGCCCTGGAAATCCCTCATCCGCGCCTGTTTGAACGGGCTTTCGTGCTGCTGCCGTTGCGCGATGTCGCCCCGGGCTGGCGCCACCCGGTGCTGGACTTAAGCGTTGGCGAGATGATCGCCGACCTTTCCGGGGACCAGCAGACCGACCCCATGAACGACGCCGGCGGCGTCTTCGGCACCGAATGGCGGGACAAAAACGCACCCGACCGCCCCGACGGTGAAATCAAGGCCTCTTGACCGGGAAAGGGTTTGGGGCCTGAGTTTTTTCAGGCTAAGGTCTTGCTTTACCGGGTTCTGCAAAATATATAAACAGCGCCCTTTTAATAAAGATCCTTAGTTCCTTACCCCTAGGAGTTCCCGATGGCCCGAGTTACCGTCGAAGACTGCGTTATTAAGATTCCCAACCGGTTTAAGCTTGTCATGATGGCGTCGCAACGGGCGCGCAATATTTCCGCCGGCTCCGAATTGAACGTTGAACGCGATAACGACAAGAACCCCGTCGTTGCCTTGCGTGAAATAGCCGATGATCTGGTCGATCACGATGAACTCGAGGAATCCCTCATCAAGGGCTTGCAGAAATTTGTCGAAATGGACGATCCGGAAGAAAACGATATCGGCCTGATCGCCGTCGAGCAGGCTCCCGAGAGCGCAGAGGGCGAAGCGGACCCCGCGGAAGAAACCGAGGCCGGCGAAGAAGTCCCGGATGCGGGAATGGACTTGGGCGGCGCCAAGTACGAAGATATCACCCCTGAAGACCTGGAAGACAGTAAAGAGACTTAACACCTCTCAGAATCAAGGTGGTCCATGTGGCGGCGAAAAGAAATTTTCAGAATTGAACGCCACCGGGAATGGGACGACCCATGATCCGGCAATTTGAACTGGTCGAACGGGTCAAGGCCTATGACCCCGGCGCCGACGAAGACGCGCTCAACCGCGCTTACGTCTTCGCCATGAAGGTGCACGGATCGCAAACCCGCCTGTCGGGGGATCCCTATTTTTCCCATCCCTTGGAAGTCGCCGGCATCCTGACCGAATACAAGGTCGATGTGGCGTCTATCATCACGGCGCTTTTGCACGATACCATCGAGGACACGGAAACCACCCTCGAGGATGTCACCAGTCAATTCGGCAAGGAAATCGCGCAACTGGTCGACGGGGTGACCAAGCTGACGCGGATAGAATTCCAGTCCGATCAGGCGAAGCAGGCCGAAAACTTCCGCAAATTCGTTCTCGCCATGTCCGAGGACATCCGGGTCCTGCTGGTCAAACTGGCCGATCGCCTGCACAACATGCGCACGCTGCATTTCATCGACAAAGTGGAAAAGCGCCGCCGCATCGCCGTCGAAACCATGGATATCTACGCGCCTTTGGCCGAACGCATCGGCATGCAGGGAATGAAGAACGAGCTCGAGGATCTGGCCTTCGGAGAGCTGAACCCGGACGCCCGGAAATCCATTCTCAAACGCCTGGATTTCCTGCGCCAGAAGGGCGGCGACCTGGTGCCGCGCATTATCACCGAGTTGGAAAAGACGCTGGCCGACAACGGCATCCAGGCGACCATCGGGGGACGCGAAAAAACGCCGTTTTCGGTTTGGGACAAAATGCAGGAACAAGACGTCGGGTTCGAACAGTTGTCCGACATCATGGCGTTTCGGGTCATCGTCGACAGCGTCGAGGACTGCTACCGCGCCCTCGGCATCGCGCACGGCGCCTATCCGGTGGTCCCGGGGCGGTTCAAGGATTACCTCTCGACCCCAAAACCCAACGGCTACCAATCCCTGCATACCGGGGTTTTCGGACCCGAACGCCAGCGCATCGAACTGCAGATCCGCACCGCGGAAATGCACGACGTGGCCGAACACGGCGTTGCCGCGCACTGGAACTACAAACAGAACGGCTCGGCCAAGACGGCGCCGCAATACCGCTGGCTCAGGGAGCTTCTCGACATTCTCGAACATGCCGCGGGACCGGAAGAATTTCTCGAGCACACCAAACTGGAAATGTTCAAGGACCAGGTGTTCTGCTTCACCCCGCGCGGCGACCTGATCAATCTGCCCCGGGGGGCGACGCCCGTGGATTTCGCTTATGCGGTGCATTCGGAAGTCGGCGACAGCTGCGTCGGCGCCAAGATCAACGGCCGCATGATGCCGCTCAGAAGCGACCTGCGCAACGGGGACCAGGTGGAAATCATCACCTCCAAGGCGCAAACCCCGTCGCCGATCTGGGAAAACTTCGCCGTCACCGGTAAGGCGCGGTCCCGGGTGCGGCGTTTCGTCCGCCTGCAGGAACGCGACGAATACACCAAGCTGGGCCGCGCCATCCTGGAACGCGCCTTCAAGGAAGACGGCCATGAATATTCCGACAAGGCGCTGTCTGGTGTGGTGTCGGTCTTTCACCAGAAATCCGGCGAAGACCTGTGCGCCGAGGTCGGCGCCGGCCACTATACGGGCCGCGATATCGTCGAGGCGGTGTACCCGGGAACCGGCAACAAGAAAAAAGATCAAAAAGTCGTGCCCCTGGCCAGTGTCCGCAGCCGAATGGCGAAAGGGGTCGGGGCGGATATAACCGGGGTCTCCATCAAGGGACTGATTCCCGGCATGGCCATGCATTTTGCCGGTTGCTGCCACCCCCTGCCGGGGGACCGGATCGTCGGCATCGTCACCACCGGCAAGGGGGTTACGATTCACACCATCGACTGCGAAACCCTCGGAGAATTCGTCGATGCGTCGGAACGCTGGCTCGACGTTTCCTGGGACGTCGGCGAGGAGGTCGGTGACGTCCATGTCGGACGCATCCATTTGACGGTCCTTAACGTACCGGGCAGCCTGGGCGATCTTTCATCGGTGATCGCCAACAACGAAGGCAACATTTCAAATCTCAAGATCACCAATCGCTCGCCGGAGTTTTTTGATATGATGATCGATATCGAGGTCCGCGACGTCAAGCATCTGACGGCGGTGATCGCGGCGCTCAGGGCCGACCCGGCGATTAATTCCGTGGAACGCGCGAGAGGTTAATCCAGGCTTTTCAACGACTCTTTTAAAGGCCTATATTCCGGGCATGTTCAAACGCCGAAACCCCTTATCCCTGGGCACCAGGGTGCTGAATTTTTTCTGGCCGTCCAGCGGCTGGCGGCGCGCCAGTGCCTATTCCATGCACCGATTGGCGCGGCTTCCGGGATCCGCACATTCCATCGCCGGCGGCTTTGCCTGCGGGGCTGCGATGTCCTTTACCCCGTTCGTCGGACTGCATTTCATCCTGTCGGCTTTATTGGCGTTGATCATCCGCGCCAATATTCTGGCCTCGGCCATCGGCACCGCGGTCGGCAACCCGTGGACTTTTCCCTTTATCTGGACGTGGCTGTACCAGACCGGCACCTGGATGACGGCCGGCGAAGTGCTGACCGGGGACAAGGTCCCGGAATACAGCGAAGTCTTCGGCCACATGATGGAGGCCCTCCTCAGCCTGGACGGTGGCTACCTGATGGAAACCGCGGGCCCCATCTTCTGGCCCATGCTGGTCAGCAGCGTTCCCACCGGTCTCGTGATTTGGGGGGTGTTTTATCTGCCGTTGAAGTATGTTGTTCAACGCTATCAGGAACGGAGAATGCATAAAATGGCCGGCAATATCGGTGACCAGGAGCCCCTGCAATGACCCAATCCCTAAGGCTCGGCGTCAACATCGATCACGTGGCGACGATCCGCAATGCGCGCGGCGGCGGCCACCCGGATCCGGTCCAGGCCGCCACCCTCGCCGAACGCGCCGGCGCCGACGGGATAACGGCGCATCTGCGCGAAGACCGCCGGCACATTTCCGACGACGACATTGCGCGCCTGATGTCCCATCTGCGGATACCGTTAAACCTGGAAATGGCGGCAACCGGCGTAATGCTCGATATCGCCCTTCGCCACAAGCCGCACGCGGCCTGCATCGTGCCGGAAAAGCGCGAGGAACGAACCACCGAAGGGGGCCTCGACGTCGCCGGCGGCCAGCAACACCTAGCGCCCTACATTGATACGTTGCGCGACGCCGGGATTCGGGTGTCGCTGTTCATCGAACCCGACCGTACACAGCTGGAAGCCGCCCGGAGCCTGGGCGCGCCCGTGGTCGAGCTTCATACCGGCGCCTATTGCGACGCCACCGGGACGGAGCAGGACCGCCAGTTCCAGCGTATCGCCGAGGCCGCCGAAGCGGCCGGGGAATTGGGCCTGGAATGCCATGCCGGGCACGGCCTGACGTATCAGACGGTCACCCCCATCGCCGCGCTGGCAAACGTGCGCGAGCTCAATATCGGTCATTTCCTGATCGGGGAAGCGATCTTCAGCGGCCTCGATAGTTCCATCAAGCGCATGCGATCGTTGATGGACCAGGCCCGCGCCGACCGGTCGGCCTGAAAGAGAGGGAGAGCATGATTATCGGCGTCGGCACGGACCTCTGCGATATCCGCAGAATCGAACACACCCTGGAGCGCTTCGGACAGCGCTTTATCAAGCGCCTGTACAACGCAATCGAACAGACGAAAGCCAACCGCCGCGCCAACCCGGCGTCGTCCTATGCCCAGAGCTTCGCCGCCAAGGAAGCCTGCGCCAAGGCGCTTGGCACCGGATTTCGCCAAGGCGTGTTCTGGCGTGACATGGTCGTCGCCAATCGTCCCTCGGGTCAGCCATACATGGTTCTGACCGGCGGCGCCAAGGCGCGGTTGGACAACCTGTTGCCCGACGGCATGACGGCCCGCGTCGATATTTCGCAAAGCGATGAATACCCGATGGCCCACGCAATGGTGATTATCTCCGCCGAACCCCAAAGCCAGACCGGAAGCGTTGCTTCTTGACAGCAGACCGGCGGGCTGGCTTATTCGCCGCGAAACGGCACCTTTGGCGTCTTTTCCTCACATCTAATATTTGATACGGCGGATTTAATGGCTGAAGAATCGGATACCATGGCTGAAAAAGAAACGGGTGGCTTCAAGGAAACCCTGACCACTGTTTTCGTCGCTATTCTCATTGCGCTTGGGGTGCGCACGGTTGCCTACGAGCCCTTTAACATACCGTCCGGCTCGATGATCCCGACGCTTCTGGTCGGCGACTATCTGTTTGTTTCCAAGGCGTCCTACGGGTACAGCCGCCATTCCCTGCCGTTCAGCCTGCCGCTCATTCCAGGACGCATTTTCTTTGAAGAGCCCAAACGCGGCGATGTCATGGTGTTCAAGCTGCCGACGGACAACAAAACCGATTACATCAAGCGCATTATCGGCCTGCCCGGCGACACCGTGCAATTGAAGAACAGCATTCTTTATATCAACGGCAAGCCGGTCAAACGCGAACGGGTCGACGATTTTATCGAACGCTCCGGAAGCAATTACACCCGCACGGCCCGCTACCTGGAAACGCTGCCGGGCGGCAAGCGCCATTACGTCCTGGAAGTGACCGAAAAAACATTTTACGACAACACACCCGTCTACAAGGTTCCCAAAGGCCACTACTTCGCCATGGGCGACAACCGTGACCGTTCCCGCGATAGCCGGTTTTTGAATGACGTCGGCTTTATTCCTCTGGAAAATCTGGTCGGGCGGGCGGACGTCCTGTTTTTTTCCGTTGACGGGTCTGCCTGGAAGTTCTGGCAATGGGCGGGTTCGCTAAGATTCGAACGCTTTTTTCAGGGTATAGAATGAGCCGTGATGGACTTAAAGGCGAGGCAGCAATGCCCAACCTGGATGGGCTGCAGGAAAAACTCGGCCACCGTTTCAACAATCCCAAACTTCTGGTCCAGGCCCTGACCCATTCGGGCGCCACCCGCGACCGATTGCAATCCAACGAGCGGCTGGAGTTTCTGGGCGACCGGGTTCTCGGGCTGGCCCTTGCCGGAATGCTGCTGGATTCCTTTCCCGGCGAGGCCGAAGGCAAAATCGCATACCGCTTCTCGGCCCTGGCGCGCGCCCAGTCCCTGACCCGGGTCGCCGCCGACATCGGCCTGGCCCCGTACGTACGCCTGGCCCGTGGCGAAGAGGAAATCGGCGGACGGGATAATCCCAGCATTCAAGCCGATTGCTGCGAAGCGATCATCGCGGCGCTGTACCTGGATGGCGGGCTCAAAGTCGCCGAGACGTTCGTCCATGAACACTGGCGCCCCTTGATGTCCGAAGACCTGGCCCCGCCCAAGGACGCCAAGACGTTATTGCAGGAATGGGCGCAGGCGCGCGGTTTGGCGCTGCCGGTCTATCGGGTGACCAACGAGGAAGGTCCGGCCCACGCGCCCCGCTTCACGGTTGAGGCCTCGGTTCACGAAATGAAACCGGCGACCGGGGAGGGGGCCTCGAAACAGGCCGCCGAACAGAACGCCGCAGAAACCCTTATGGACCGCATTCAGGAACAACAATGACCACACCTCCCAACACGCGCGCCGGGTTTGTCGCAATCGTCGGCGCGCCCAATGTCGGTAAGTCGACGCTGCTCAACCGGCTGGTCGGAACCAAGGTGTCATTGTCTCGCCCAAGGTGCAGACGACCCGGTCCCGGGTACTCGGCATCTGCATCGAAGGCGATGCCCAGATTATTTTCATCGACACACCGGGCATCTTCAAACCCAAACGCCGGCTCGACCGGGCCATGGTCGCCGCCGCCTGGGGCGGGGCCGGGGACGCCGACGACATTCTTCTACTAGTAGACGCAAGCCGGGGTTTCGACGGTGACACCCGGGACATTGTCAAACGGCTGAAAAAAACCGAACGCAAGGTCACGCTCGCCCTCAACAAGGTCGATCTTGTCGCCAAGCCGAAATTGCTCAACCTGACCACCCAATTGAACGCAACGGGCGTGTTTACGGAAATCTTCATGATCTCGGCCGAACTGGGCGACGGCGTCGCCGATCTTATGGCGTATCTCACCGCGCGCGTTCCCGCCGGCCCGTGGCTGTTTCCGGAAGACCAGATCTCCGACATGCCGGGGCGGCTGACGGCGTCCGAGATCACGCGCGAGAAACTGTACCTGCAACTGCATCAGGAACTGCCTTACGCGGCGACGGTGGAAACCGAGACATGGACGGAACATGACGACGGGTCGGTGAAAATCGAACAGGTGATCTATGTCGAACGCCCGACTCAGAAGGCCATCGTTCTGGGCAAGGGCGGCAAGCGCATCAAAGCCCTGGGCCAGGCCGCGCGCGAGGAACTGGAGGAAATTTTCGAGCGCCGGGTGCACCTGTTCCTGTTCGTCAAGGTGCGCGAGAAGTGGGGCGACGACCCGGAACGCTACCGCGACCTGGGGCTGGATTTTAACGCCTGACTCCCAGAGCCTCCCTTTAACCGATCCCGGCCTGTTGGCGCGCCGCCATCGCCCAGTCGACGCACGCCTGGGCCAGCGCCGCGGTCGGGTCGATGCATCGCTCCGCGACCCAGGCATCACTCATGTCCAGGCCGACCGGAAGTTCGGTACATCCCAACACCACTTTTTCGGCGCCGGCGTCGGCTAACCGTTCGACCGCGTGCCGCAGCAGCGCCCTGGCCTCGGGTATCCGGTTTTGTTTTACCAGGGCGATGCCCGGAACGACGTGAGACGCGGTCAGTTCCTTATCGGCGACAAGGCAGGCGAACCCCCGTTGCCGGATCGGGTCTTCGTACAGGCGGCCCTCGATCGTCGCCCGGGTTCCCATCAGGCCGATGGTCGCGCCGGCATGGTCTTCTGCCTCCAGCACCCCGATCACCGCCTCGACAATATGAAGAAAGGGAACGTCCAGCCCCGCCTTCAGGTCGGCGTACCAGTAATGGGCCGTATTGCACGGCATGGCGATGGCCTGCGCGCCCCCCTTGATAAGGAAATCCCGCCGTTCAAGCATCGCCGCCAACGGCGAGCCGGGGGCGTCGTTGGCCATCCCCAGGACCCGCGCCGGGATGTGCGGTTCGGACGAAACCACGAGCGGGATATGATCCGCGTCCTCCCGGGCCGGGGTGAGCGATATCAACTTGGTCAGAAAGTCCGCCGTCGCCAGCGGCCCCATGCCGCCCAACACGCCCAGTATATCGGGTCTTGTTCGGGTATCCGCTGAAGTCATGGCTTTGTAACCTGCATTATCCGAAATCCCCCAACCCGACGGCGTCCGCATTTATATTGCCGGGCGCGGTCCATTGCCAGCGGCTTTGTCCTGGGCCACCCGGACCGGTAGACTGCCGCCATGGAATGGACAGACGACGGAATCGTATTATCGGCAAGGAAGCACGGCGAAACATCGGCCATCGTTACCTTGCTGACCCGTGAGCACGGCCGGCATCTGGGGCTGGTTCGCGGCGGCAGCGGAAAACGGGCGCGCGGCATCCTGCAACCCGGGAACCGGGTCGAAGCCCGCTGGCAGGCGCGGCTGGCCGAGCACCTGGGCGCTTACAATTGCGAAATGACAGAGGCCTTCGCCGCCAAGGTCATGCGCGATGCGTTGAAATTGTCGGGCCTGAGTTCCGCCTGCGCCGTCGCCGAAGGCGCTCTCGCCGAACGCGAACCCCACCGGCCCGTGTTCGAGGGCCTGTTGGCGCTGATGCGCACGCTGGAGCACGACAACTGGCCGTCGGCCTATGTGAAATGGGAAATGGGTTTACTGGGCGAGGTCGGATTCGCGCTCGACCTGAGCGCCTGCGCATCGACCGGGCAAAACGACCAACTGGCCTATGTGTCGCCCAAATCCGGCCGGGCGGTGTCGCTGGCGGCCGGCGAGCCCTACAAGACCAAATTGCTGGCGTTGCCGGAATTTCTGTTACGCCCCGGAGCCGGCGGTTCCCCGGAAGATGTCCTGGCGGGGCTCAGACTGACAGGATATTTCCTGGAAAAAAACATCTTCCACACCACCGGTAAAGGAATGCCGGCGGCCCGTAACAGACTCACGGAAAGACTCCGGTCCAGGCCGGCAACATGAAGGAGAGACAGTCTACCGCCCTCAAGCAAACGAGGAGAGGGCAGGCGTTGACCGATTACTCCTCGGCGTCGCTCGCGGGAGCTTCGTCGGCTCCGCCAGCCGGAGCATCGCCGCCAGTCAGGTCAACGATATTCTCAGCGGATGTTTTGCCATTGGCGCCTTCGACCAGTTCGTACTGAACTTTCTGACCTTCGTCGAGTGTTTCCATCCCGGCGTTCTGAACCGCGGAAATATGGACGAAAGCATCCTTATCGCCGTCTTCCGGTTCGATGAAGCCATAACCCTTGGCGCGGTTAAACCACTTAACAGTTCCTGTAGGCATTACCTTAACTCTTCCTCTTTCGACTAAACGACCCCCCGATCGACGATCCCCTGTCGCGGAAGGCTGAGTTACAGACTATACAATTTTCCGAAAGAAAACAGCCAATTTTCGAATTTTACTGAGAATGTTCCTAACCCAACACCGCACAACCTCTATTGGAAAAAGATCGCGACGCCCGTTTGTTTGCTAACCATTCCTTTGCCCCGGCGAATAAGGAAAATTCTACGGTTAGGGGATTATTCACCTGATCTCCACCGATTGACGATTTTCACATATGAGATACTATATTTGGTGTTAAATCACCGTCATCACTTTCAGGACTTAACCGCACCATGGCCAAGGCCGACCCGACCGGAGACATCCGCGACATCCGATTAGCCGACGCCTTGAGCGAACGCTACCTGTCTTATGCGCTTTCCACCATTGTTTCGCGCTCACTGCCGGATGTCCGCGACGGGCTGAAGCCCGTCCACCGCCGACTGCTGTTCGCCATGCGCAAACTGAAAATGGACCCGGACGCGGGGTTCAAGAAATGCGCGCGCGTGGTCGGCGACGTCATCGGTAAATACCATCCCCACGGGGACGCCGCCGTCTATGACACCCTGGTGCGGCTGGCCCAGGAATTCGCCCAACGCTATACGCTGGTCGACGGGCAGGGCAATTTCGGCAACGTCGACGGCGACAACGCCGCCGCCATGCGCTACACCGAGGCGCGCCTGACCGAGGTCGCCTGGACCCTGCTCGACGGCATCGATGAGGACGCCGTCGATTTCCGCGAAACCTATGACGGCGAGGATTCCGAGCCCATCGTGCTGCCGGCCCGGTTTCCCAATCTGCTGGCCAACGGCTCGGCGGGCATCGCCGTCGGCATGGCGACCTCCATTCCGCCGCACAATATCGTTGAGTTGTGCAACGCGCTGAGCCACCTGATCAAGTTTCCCAATGTCACGTTCGACAAGCTGGCGGAGCTGATTCCGGGCCCCGACTTTCCCACCGGCGGCGTCCTCATCGAACCCCCGGCCAACATCGTCGAGGCCTATCGCACCGGGCGGGGGGGCTTCCGGTTGCGCGCCAAGTGGGACCGCGAGGACCTGGCGCGCGGCCAATACCAGATC
>JAESSX010000245.1 GCA_016763915.1 Rhodospirillales bacterium | reverse complement strand
GCCCCGGCTCTTCAGCCGGGACCAGCGGCTAAGCCGGCTTTCCGGGCCTTCGCTCATTGGGGGGGTCCTTTGGGGCTCCGAAAACTGCCTTTCCGGGGATCGTAGGGCTCGCGCTTGCGTTTCTTGAACGGCACCTTGACGTGATACTTTTCGATGAATTCGCTCACCCAGGCGACCAAATCCGGCGGCATCGGCACGCCTTCGACGATCTGTTCGGAGTCTTCGGTGTAGCCCTCGGCCTCGTGCGGGCTGACGGTGGCGATAAACGGCATGATTTCGGGCTCGCCCGGCGCCTCGCCCGGAGTCATCACGATGTAGACGTAGGGCTGCGGGTTCGAAAGATTGGTGCGGTAGCCGTCGGTTTCACCGCGGAACAATTCCAGTTCCAGGGTCCCGGCGTGGTACTGGACCCAGCCATCGCCGTGCTGGAGTTCCTTCCACTCGCCCGTCGCGTCCAGGGGCGGCGCCCCCGGAATGACGGCCACCGGCATCCAGGTATAGTCCTCCCAGGGATTGTCGATCTCGCGCCGTTCAACGACGACGCCGACCGGGATGCTGTCGACGGCTTTCATGCCGCCCCTCTTTTTTCGGTGCTCAGCAGGCGTTCGGCCTCGGCCAGATTTTCCGGCGCGTTGACGTTGAAAAAAGGATCGAACGGATCGGCGGAAAATTCCACTTCGGTCAATTTGTAGCGCGCCGTCCAGCGGTCGATCCTGCGCATATCCTCGTCGATCATGGCGCGGCGCAGGTCGCCCGCCAGACGCCGCGGCCACAGGCCGAACACCGGATGCGCGCGGCCGTTCGAGCACGCGCAGGCCAGGTCGGCGCCGTCTTTCGCGACCGCCCGGTCCAGCCGGTCGACCAGGTCCATCGGCACGAACGGCGCATCGGTGGCGAACGTCGCCACCCACTGGATATCGGGGGCGTTTTCGGCCGCCCATTCCAGCCCCGTCAGCACCCCGGCCAGGGGGCCGGCGAAGCCCTCGATGACGTCGGGCGCCACGTCCAGGCCGTAGGCCGCGAACCGTTCGCTGTCACCGTTGGCGTTGAGGATCAGGGTCGAAACCTGGGGCCGGGCGCGCTCGATGATGCGGTCCAACATCGGCCGCCCGCCGAGCACCGACAGCCCCTTGTCGCCGCCGCCCATGCGCCGCGCCAACCCGCCGGCCAGCAACACGCCGAGGACGGTGCGCTCGGTCATTATTGCGCCGCCCCCTTGCGATTGAAGGCGGCCGGTTCGTCTTCGCCGGCGGTGTCCGCGTCGTATACGATGCGCCCCTCGCCGGACAGCACGACGAACCGCCGGCCCCGGGCGCGGCCGATCAGGGTCAGCCCGACCTGGCGCGCCAGGTCAACGCCCCAGGCGGTAAAACCCGAACGCGAGGCGACAATGGGAATGCCCATCTGCACCGCCTTGATGACCATTTCGCTGGTCAGCCGCCCGGTGGTGTAGAAAATCTTGTCGGCACCGTCGATGCCGTGCCTGAACATGTATCCGGCGACCTTGTCGATGGCGTTGTGGCGGCCGACGTCTTCCATATAAAGAAGGATCCGGTCCTGTTCGGCCAACACACAGCCGTGGATGGCCCCGGCCTCCAGATAAAGGCTCGGCTGGGTGTTGATCTTTTTCATCAGGGTGTACAGCCAGGACGTCTTGATCACCGTGTCCGCCGGCAACGTGACGTCTTCAAATTTTTCCATGACGTCGCCGAACACGGTGCCCTGGGCACAGCCCGACGTCAGGGTCTTTTTCTTCAGCTTTTCCTCGTAATTGGTTTTGCGCGCCGTGCGCACGACGATGGTGGCGATGTCTTCCTCGTAATCGATGGCGGTGATTTCGTCGTCCGGCAGCAGCATGTTCTGGTTCACCAGATAGCCGATGGCCATGTATTCCGGATAATCGCAAATCGACATCATGGTGACGATTTCCTGGCCGTTGAGGAACAACGTCAACGGCCGTTCGACCGTCACCGAGGTTTCTATGCGCTTGCCGTCCTGATCGACGCCGGCGACCCGCTCGGTCAGGCGCGGGTCCTTGGGGTTGGGCATGACCAGATATTCGTCGGTGCTCATTTTAATCTCAGACAGGCCTCCGGCCTTCCGCTCCTCTTGTCATGTTCCCAGGGGATTCAATGGGCGGTTTCCCCGCCTCGCTTCCCTTTTATGACTATGGATACCTGGACTGGGGAATTCAAGAGGCGAGGAAGGCCGAAGGCCTGACCGGGACCAATACAAGAGGCGAGGAAGGCCGAAGGCCTGACCGGGACCAAATCAAAAGGCGAGGAAGGCATGGGGAACGACAAAGGCGCGAAGAACACGAATAAGGAAAAAGGAGATATGGAGATAAAAGGGAGATAGGGCGTATTAGTTCCGACCTGATCTGTCAGACGCCGCGTCAAACCCGGTCACTGTCATATCTAGATGAATTTCTACGGCTTAGGGAACTCAACCACCATCGCGTCATCGGACGAGGACCGTTGGTAATTGCGAGAAGCGGCCGGTTGAGCATTGGTCAAGACCTGCTCACTTCCACTGCTCTCCTGTCCCGGTTTTCCGCCAGAACCATTGCTGCCGTCTGGTCTCGGATCCGACGGAGAAGTTCCTGGCTGCTCGATAACCAGTTTCTCGGAAGCGAGAAGCTGGGTTGCAAAGTAAAGCAAGCGTTGTGGATCATCGTCCTCTTTGGTGATGTAGGTGATGGCCAGATCCACTGCTTCCTGCTGGCGCGATCCAGAAATCACTTTATAGACGATGTGGTTCTTTTTCGGAGCAGAAACCTCCCACACACCAAGACTTACCATGCTGCGGACAATCGGCTCGTACGGGGTCTGCCGGGGCACGTGAAAGTCATTCGTGCCGTCCCGTGCCGTCATTTCCACGAACACGGAGCGCCTTGCTTCCCGCGGAAGGGTGCCTGTGTGTTGGTAAACGTCGGAGAAGCCCTGTGCTACGACCTGGATTACAGAGAGCAGCGGCCGGTTCTTATTGGCTAATTCCTCCAAAGAAAGCAGATCTCCGTCTCCAGTCATGCGCTGGCTACGGCCTCGTCCCTTGGCGGGCACCTTTCTGAGTTCGAAGTATAGTTGCACCATGAAGGTTGCAGGGAAGACGACTGCTTTGATGAAAATATCCGCGATGCCCTTCGGGGGTGTCCCGGTCTTCAGCATGAAAAGTAGAAGGGCAGCAGCTGCGGTCACCAGATCAGGGATCAAGCCATAGAAGGATTTGGTAAAGCCGGATTTCGGTGCCTCAAGCTGTGCCAAAGCCAACAAATCATACCCAAACTGGTCGATTGGATCGGGAATAGCCGCGCTGTCCCCTGGAAAAACGCGGGCCTTTGCGATTTCGGCCCGAAGATCGAACCGAACCCGTTCAGCATAGGGCTGCATCTCCCACAATAGGTTGCTGATATCGAGAAGGTACTTTGTCGCCGAGGCCTTGGCACCTGCATAGGGATCGTTGAAGATCGCTTCGATGCCTTCATTCAGCCCCCTGCTGAAAAGCGCATCAAACCCGCGCGTGTTGCCTATTGCTTCCAACTCAGAAACAACCAGTGCTGGAGCCATCTTCGACAAACGGGCTACCAGGCTTTCGATCGATTTCAAATTGGCCTGGTGAGTATCCAGTTCCAATAGGGTTTGATCTCGTTCCCGCTTCAAAGTTACGCATACCGTTCCGCAGCCGGTTCTCCGCTTCCCGTAATCGCCGGTTCCGATTTCTTTTCTGATCTCAAGGTTCTTGAGACGAAGCTGGCCCTTGAGGTCCAGAAAGAGCGCCGTGGCGGAAGATTTGAATTTCTGGCTGACTATGATAGCCGCTTCGTGGCTAGTACGAAGCGTGTCGATAACAAAAACCGGATAGCCAGAGTTGCCGTACGAGAAAAAGGCCCCCGTAAGCAAGGAAATCGCCAGGAACGGCGCAACCACCGCAGCCACGACATATCGGTAAATAGTGGGCCAGAGAGCCAGGCTCCCCAATCCAACAGCGATCAGGAGCTGAAGGATAGAAGAGACCGGGGCCGAGAACACCATGGACTTCATGGTGGCGAAGATCGCCTGCCAGCTCATTATCCATGAAATCCCGCTGCACAGCATCAGCAAAAGAACCAGCAGGAGAAGAGTCTGAAACCTGGCCCTAGGCAAACGAGCCGTCGATTTGGTGAGGTTCTCCTTCGATTTTTCCATGGCAACCTTCCCTAAATTATCACCCGAGACATCAAGTAAGTAATTAACAGAACAATTCAATAGTATTACTATATTTTTATTTAAAATAATATGCTTTTTTAATTTTTTACCTATTCTTTATTTAGAATTTATTTTGTTTATTATTTTATATACTCGCAGTTAGAAGAATGCAGCTTTGTTTTTATTCCGTACGGAGTGGGCCTCATTCAATAAATGAGGTTAAGATGCGATATCGCGGGTCTACAAATTCGATAAACGTCAATTCAAACGAAAAACTTGCTAAATGGACGAATTTTTTTAAACTTAAGGAAATTTATTCAGTATTTTTGCAGCCATAAGTTGGGGGTGGGGGGTCGCGATAAATGGAGAGCTATTCCAATATTTCCGGAAAACTTTCGGGGCTATCAAAAGAAGGCGCTAAATTGTTAGCCGACGCGGTGAACGCTCTGTTCACGAAGTCTGCAAAAGATTCGAGTTTCCGAACACCTTGCCGTTATACGTCGTTGTCAAGATATGTCCTTCACACGGCGCTGTTGTTGGCTGACGAGAAACGCAAGTTAAACTCGACGATACGACGGCCAGCATTTAAGGAAATCTCAAAGGGTTATGGTGAATTTGTTGGAAAGGCCGAGGGGGTCCTCAACGAAATACTCACTCCGGAAATCAATAAAGATCATTTCACCTCTGCAGGTTATATGTCCTCTGTTGGCAATGGCCCAAGAACACCCAAAATAAACTTTTCGATTGCCCTGTATCTTTGTTACCTGGGTGAAATGGGTGTGCTCGACGCCGTTCCATTCCAGCGGGATATTTCGAAAGAAGATGAAGGTTTTCTGTTGAAGTTCGAGAATTTCGTGAGCTTGTGGGCCACAAATATTTCTGGGTCCGACCTGAAAGGAAGTGAAAAAAATAAACGAAAATTAATTGACGATTGCCAGCCGGAGTTCAAGGACAAGCGTTCTATGCATCCGCAGGTTTCCATCCATTTTGCTTATGAAAAGGAGAAATTTGAGTCGTTTAAAACTTTTCAAAAGCGGTTTTCCAGTCCGCATGACGAGCGTGCTCATTTTCTCGTCTATCGCCCCCAAAAAAGTAATCCGAGCTTTCTGTCAAAAACGTTTTTGGCCATTAGCGGCCCAATCCCCAGCGAAGTCAGCCCTGGTGAAGTGTCGTTTAAGTTCGTCCATATATACGCTCAATCCTCGGACACCGGTGGGGCGAGAAGAATTAGTATGGGGCGAGCAGTCCCGCTTAAAGATGCGTTCTACCTCGTGGGAGGACAGATAATAGATTTGGAGGACAGGATTCATCGCCCCTTCAATGCCATCAAGATCGTTTATTTCCCGTGGGCGCTGATTGATAGCGGGGCAGATTTCCTGTTCGGGATGACGATGTCGACGAGCACTGACCGGACCCCAATTGCCTCAAGGCTTGTCGCAAGAGCAACGCCTATTTACGATTCGAGATTGGATTTCAAGCTTGGGTCGGTTTCGTCGGACACATTGGCGCAAGATCTTAAACGAGACATTGAATTGGAGCAGTCCATCTTAGGGAACAATCCTTCATACGGTGAAAACGAAAAGAGCTTTGCTTCAGTTTCCTCGTTGAATTCAATCGATTCACAGGTTGAGCGTATCCTCACCCACTCCAAAAATTCGCCAGGAAACAGACAACTGTTGGGGAAATGGGATGCCGTGAATTGCGATCCAGAGCAGAAGGTGGAGTATCTAACCGGGTCCAATTTTCCTGGTGTTCTGGAAGGTAAATTTGGGTCTACCAGTTTTCCGAAGTTCCAGAACGACAAGGGAGAAACCTTTGAATTCTGGAAATCGTTGCATTTCTCGCCACTGACGGCTGAAGACTAATTGTCCGATTGAAGGTGGCGTTAACGAGCATTGGCGCATGTTCCAGATCGTTCCATTAGGGTTGCCCTGAGCACGGAACCAGAAAGCCAGCCTGATTAAAATCACCACTATTCCATGGTATTTCCTATTTTGCGCTCTGCCTTGAAAAATCAAAGGCATCGAATTTAGGGGGGATGGTTCTTTCGCGTCTCCGGTGCATCCCCCATCCCCAATAATCCCAACATCTCCTTTTTCCTTATTTCTCCTTCTTTGTGCTCTCTGGGTCTTGATGGTGATTGATCAAAGACGAGAAGCGGCGTTGAGAAATCGATTCTAAATTTTGCTATTTTATGTTTTTTTCTGTTTAAAATACATTTTATCACCATTATATGTAGTTAAAGCATAAATAAACCTGCGCTTAGGGGCTCTTTGATGACCAATTTCTCCGACGCTCTGGGCACTGCCCTGGCCCTGGTTTTCGGCCTCGACGCGGCATTGACGGAAATCGTCGGGCTGTCGTTGCGGGTCAGCCTGGCGGCCGTCGCCATCGCCGCCGCCATCGGCCTGCCCGTCGGCGCGGTGCTGGCGCTGTACCGGTTTCGCGGGCGGTTTTTCCTGGTTGTTTCGATGAACGCGCTGATGGGACTGCCGCCGGTGGTGGTCGGCCTGATCGTCTATCTGCTGCTCAGCCGCGCCGGCCCGTTCGGGGTCATGGGGCTGCTGTTCTCGCCGACGGCGATGATCGTCGCCCAGGTGTTGCTGGTGACGCCGATCATCGCCGCCCTGACCCGCCAGGTGATCGAGGACCTGTGGATCGAATACGAGGAACAGATGCGCTCGCTCGGCGCCGGCCCGGGGCGCGCGGTTCCGGCGCTGTTGTGGGACGGCCGGTTCACCCTGGTCACCGCCATTCTGGCCGGGTTCGGCCGCGCCAGCGCGGAAGTCGGCGCGGTGATGATCGTCGGCGGCAACATCGACCACGTGACGCGGGTGATGACCACGTCGATCGCGCTCGAGGTGTCCAAGGGCAATCTGGCGCTGGCGCTTGGGCTCGGCATCATCCTGCTGGTGCTGTCGGCGGGGATCAACGGCGCCGCTTACCTCATCCAGCACAAAACCAAACGGTGGCACGCATGACCGCGCCCGCTGCCCCCCCTTCGATCCTGCCCCTGGAACTGGACGGCGTCTGCTTCGAGGCCGGCGGCATCCGGCTGATCAAAAACATGACATGGCGCTTCAAAGGCGACCGGCGCACCATCGTCCTCGGCCCCAACGGCGCCGGCAAGAGCCTGTTTCTCCGGTTGTGCCACGGACTGATCAAGCCCAGCCAGGGCACCGTTCGCTGGCAGCGCGGCACCGACGCCGCCCGCCATCAGGCGATGGTGTTCCAGCGCCCGGTGATGCTGCGCCGCTCCGTCGCCGCCAATATCGACTACGCCCTGAAGCTGCGCCGGGTGCCGCGCCAGGAACGCGTGGACATCATCGACCGGGTGCTGCACGAGACCGGGCTCAAGCGGCTGGCCGATCAGCCGGCCCGGGTGCTGTCCATCGGCGAGCAGCAGAAGCTGGCGCTGGCCCGGGCCTGGGCGCTCAAACCGCAGGTGCTGTTCCTGGACGAGCCGACGGCCAGCCTCGACCCCGCCGCCACGCACGGGGTCGAGGAAATCGTCGACGCCATCCACGCCCAGGGCACCCGCATCATCATGACCACCCACGACTTGGGCCAGGCGCGGCGCATGGCCGACGAGGTCCTGTTTATCAACCGCGGCCGCATTCTCGAAACCTCCCCGGCGAAGCCGTTCTTCGAGGCGCCGAAAAACGACCTGGCGCAGGCCTTCGTGCGCGGCGAATTGCTGTGGTGGAACAAGGGCAAGAACAACCGCAAACCCCATCCGGACCAACCAGCCACGGGAGCCCGCAAATGATCCGGCGCCTTTTCATTGCCGCGCTCAGCACCATCGTTGTGTCTGCGGCCCTGTCCGCCCCGGCCCCGGCGGCGGAAAAATTCATCACCCTGGTCGGCACCACATCGACCGACAATTCCGGGCTGTACGACGAAATCCTGCCCCTGTTCACGGCCCGGACGGGGATCCGGGTGCGCGTGGTTTCGGTCGGCACCGGACGCGCCATCAACATCGCGAAGAACGGCGACGCCGATGTCCTGTTGGTCCATCACCGGGCGTCCGAGGAAAAGTTCGTCGCCGAGGGCTACGGCGTGAAGCGCTATGACGTCATGTACAACGACTTCATCATCGTCGGCCCCGAAAACGACCCTGCCGGCATCCGGGGGTTAAAGAGGGTCGTCGACGGCCTGACCCGGATTGCAGAAACCGGAAACTTCTTCGTGTCGCGCGGCGACGACAGCGGCACCCACAAGAAGGAATTGTCGATCTGGCGCATGGCCGGCATCGACGCGGCCAAGTCCAGCGGCCAATGGTACCGCGAGGCCGGCGCCGGCATGGGGGCGACGCTCAACACGGCCTCCGCCATGCCCGCCTACACCCTGTCCGACCGGGGCACCTGGCTGAAATTCGAAAACCGGGGGGGCTTAAGGCTGCTGGCCGAAAACGACCCTTTGTTGGTCAACCCCTACGGCGTGATTCTGATCAACCCGGCCCGCCACCCCTACGTCAAAGCGGAAATGGGCCAGGCCTTCATCGACTGGATCACCGGACCGGAAGGCCAGGCGGCCATCGCCGCCTACCGCATCAAGGGGCGCCAGGCGTTCTTCCCGAACGCGAAGCGGTGAAGGCCTGTTTTTAAGTAAATTCAAATACTTAAAACAGCACGGCAGGCCCCGGTCCCATCGGCTCTCCTTAGCCTCCATGCCCACGGGAATTCGAACGCCCCCGCCCACAGGCCCCGGCGCAGATTGCGGCCGCGGTTCTGCTCGTCCTGGTATTCGTTCGACTTCCGGGTGAAGGCGAGCGCATGGCCTGCGCTGACCATCCACCGCCCGAGATCGGTATCGCCGAGCGAACAAACCCCGGTAAGGGATTCGGAGTCGCTGTCGGCCCTGACCGCACAGGAAACTGGATCCCCGCTAATAAACCCGCTCAGTTTCTCCCCCGCCTCCAGACCGCCGTTGTCCGTTCTATCCTTTCCTTCGCCGTCCTTGCGTTGGCAGGTCTGCTCCGATTCGGGGGCGTCGATTCCGAACAGGCGCACCGTCATGCCATCGACGAAAAGGGTGTCGCCGTCAACGACCTCAGCCGGGCCGGCGAGCGTTTCGGCGGGCGGCAGAGCGAAAAGGAGAAACTGATAAAATACCATCAGACCAGCGGCTAGAAAAAATGCTGCCGTTAAAATAAAGCGAAGCCGCGCGCGCATACCCATGAAACCTTTGCGAAGTATGTTTTTTGCGGGCAAAAACAAACTCATTACCGCCTCCATGAAAAAGCAGCGCCACGAATCGACCATAAATTGTATCAAAAAATTATTCCATCGTCGGCGATGGGCGCATCAGGCTTGCCGCGTGGAAAGTCCGGAAAACCAGGCGCGCCCGACAGGCACCACAACATTTAGTGGTATATAAAGCTAAAACTTGCTAGATAATGTTAAAATCCCTGGGTAATTTTTGGCAGTTGACGCGACCGGTTAAACACTGGCAGGGGGTTTTCATGAAGGCAGGATTCAAAAGCGGCCCATGGGTGCGTGCTGGACTGGCAGTTGTTCTCGCGTTAAGTGTCGCCGGATGCACACGCATATTTGATCCATACGTGGCCACTTCCAAAGAGACCAAGGCCAGTCGCCCTGATAACCCGAAACAGAACTTGAACAGCGCTAAAAAATACGCGACATATATCAAGCAAAAGCTGGAATTCGCGAGACGGGACCACGCCTATCTGCAAAGCGGGCTCGGCTTCAGCCTCATCCCGCTTGGCGCGGCGGCGGCGTTCCTGGGTCTCAACTCGACGAGCGACGCGAGCCGCGAGGCCATCTCCGCCATGGGCGTGACGGGCGCCGGGCTACTGGTCGTGGACGGTACCTTGGGGCCAGGAACCCGGATCAATGTCTACATGGCCGGAATCAGGGGAATCGATTGCGCTCTTGGACAAGTCGCGACGTTGCCGAACGACATCCCGGATTTCAAGGTCAACATCAAAACCATACTGACGAACATAGACCTTTTGCGTAGTTTTCTCGCCGACTATGACTCTCTCATGACGGCGCAAACGCGGGCGGTATATGATAGGAATGCCCCGTCTACGCTCGCAAATTGGGAGAAGGCGGTCACGGCGGCGCGGAGCGATGTCACGAACGGCGCGATGGTCGTCAAGGAGGGTTTGGCGCTTGCCGGAGCCAGCGCGACCGCGTCCGCGCCGCTTGTCGATGCCATCAACAACATCGTCGGGCTGGTCAACGCCGAGCTAGGGAAAAGCGCGATCAATCTCCGCACCCTGGCCCAACAGGTCGCGAACATGCAGCCCATCTTCCGCGCGCCGGCGCAAGGAGCGCCGTCTTCGACCGAAGGCACCGGCGACACCAATGGCGCGGCGCTTACGGGGGCCTTACCCCTGGATGACAGTCAAGCTCCAGACAAAACCGAAATCACGCAAGCCATAAACGAAATCGCGCTAGCCACGAGAGCCATGGCGGAGCCGTGGGCCACGGTCTCGGCCCAGGTCAACGCCGCGCGCGACCGCACGCAAGTCGACTTCACATCCTGCTTTGCCGGTATTCCGG
>JAESSX010000244.1 GCA_016763915.1 Rhodospirillales bacterium | reverse complement strand
GCCGGAGTCATGCCTCCGAGGCTCCGTAATAGAGGTTGACCACGTGTTTGGCCTCGGCGAAGAACAACCATCGCTCGACGACGATACCAACCGCGCCGGCGGCGAAGGCGGCGATGGCGGCGATGGAGCCGATCGAGCCGGGCAGCGCCAGGCAAAACAAGGTTAACAGGAACGGCAGCTGGAACCCCAGCAGGCCGGCGATCAGGCGCAGCCGCCGGGCGTGCTTGCGGGCGATGCGATAGCCCATCTCCTTGTTGAGGTAGTTCTGCTCCGTATGCGGTCCCTGGAACAAGCGGACTTTGCCGATCCCGCCCAGGCCGGTCGCCGTTTCGGCGTTGCTTTCAGCGTGCGTACCGTCGATGTAGCGCCAATAGGCGCGTTTGATCCCATATCCGGCAAGCAACACCACCACAACCACCGCGGAGAACGACCCGCTTTCCCCGAACCGCCAAATGTGGTCCAGGGCGTCGATCGCCAGGGCCGCGGTCATCAGCGATAAAATCATATAGCAGGCGATCGTCCAGCCATTGCACCAGGCGTGGATGGTGGTCAGGGAGGCGTAGATCATCGCCGTGCAATACACGGTAACCAGACACAGCGCCGCGCCGAGAAGCCCGATCCCCAGGTAGTAGCCGCCGGTCTCGCCAAGGAACACCCAAGCAGCGGCGAAAAGGCCGGTCGGGATATAGGTCACGATGGCGATAACCCCTTCGCGCGACAGCCACGACGAGCGCCACTGGCTCATCGCCCGCCAGGCCCTTTCCGGCCGGCCCAGGTGAAAGGTGGAGGACAACAACCCGGCGGTAACCAATCCGAGAGCGGCGGCGAAACCGGCGAGGCCGAACAGGGGGTCGTCGGGAATCCAGCCGAGGGCCAGCAGCACCGGCATCCAGATCATCATGCCGTAACCGGCGCCCGACGCGGTGGTGAAAAATATGACGGAATAAGCCGGATGCACGTAACGTTTCCTAGCGTGACAACAGTTGATCGACCCAGCGCAATAATGGCTGATCGGCGGTTGGCGTGGCGGCGAGTTCGGTCAGCGCCGACGCCTGGGCGTCGTTGCGCCGGGGCCGGGGCGGCAGATATTTGTTGGTCGGCGCATACCCCATCTCGGGCATCAGGTCGCCGCCGTTGCGCTTGGCGACCAGTTTCGAGACCGCCGAGTCCTGGTCGCCGAGGTCGCCGAAAAAGCGCGCCCCGGTGGGACAGACGGAGACGCAGGCCGGAACCCGGTCGATCTCTTCCACGTTCTCGTTGTAGATGCGGTCGATGCACAGGGTGCACTTCTTCATGACGCCGACCTGATCGTCGTACTCCCGCGCGCCGTAGGGACAGGCCCACGAGCAGAGCTTGCAGCCGATGCATTTGTTTTCATCGATAAGAACGATGCCGTCCTCGGCGCGCTTGTAGGATGCGCCGGTCGGACAGACGGTGACGCAGGCGGCGTTCTCGCAATGCAGGCAGGAGCGCGGGAAATGCACGGTCTGGCCCGGGCCGCCGTTTTCGGGCACCACTTCGTAAGTATGGACACGGTTGAACCACACACCGTACTGGCCGGCCTCATAGGCGTTGACGTCGGTCAGCGGCGCCATGTGGCCGCCGGTGTTCCATTCCTTGCAAACGACGGCGCAGGCATGGCACCCGACGCAGACATCCAGGTCGATGACCAGGCCGAGCTTTTTCCCGGTGCCGGTGGGCAGAGAGGTCATTTCCCTCCCTCCTCTGATTCGCGGGCCTTGCGGAACTCGGCGCCGTAGCTGAGAACGCGTTCGGGGCGGTCCATGTTCGGCGGCCGGGCCATCGGCTCGAAGCTTGGCACCATCTCGCCCGCTTCCTCAGGCGATGCCTTTTCGATACGGACGCGAAGATCGAACCAGGCGGCCTGCCCGGTAACCGGATCGGAATTGGTATGGCCGGCCCCCTCTCCATGTTGCGGCAGCATCCCCGAGATCAGGTGATTGAGCAGAAATCCGTCTTTCACCTCGCCGGCGTTTTCCGCCAAGTTCCAGGCCCCGGAACGCTTTCCGATGGCGTTCCAGGTCCACACCGTGTCCTCGTTGACGCCATCCATCAGCGCCACGGGAACCTTGATCCGTCCGTTGTGGCTGATCACCCAGACCCAGTCGCGTCGGCGATACCCATTTTCCCGGCCTTGGCCCCGGACATGTACAGGCGGTTGGAGCCCGAGATCTGGCGCAGCCAGGCGTTCTGAGAACCCCAGGAATGATACATCTGCATGGGCCGTTGCGTGAGCGCGTGAAGCGGATATTCCTGGTCATCGAGCAGGGCTTCCTCAAACGGCGCATACCAGAACGGCAGCGGGTCGAAATAGGTGGCGACGCGCTCGCGGTGTTTGTCCGGCGGCTGCACCGGCCCGTGGCCCTCGGCGGCCAGGCGGAATCTCTGCAACGCTTCGGAATAGACCCGCATCATGATCTGGTCCTTCGAATTGACGAAACCCATCTCGAAGGCCCAGTCAATATAGCCGCGATTGGCCATGCGGTAGTAACGGTGGCTTTCGGGGATTTCGTATTCCCAAAAGCCCTCGTTTTCGATGTAGCGCGCCAACTGGTCCGGGTTGGGAGCCCCGCGCCCGGTTTTGTCGCCGTTCTCTCCGCGCCAACCCGCGAGCGGCCCAATTCCCGGCCGGCGTTCGTGGTTGGTTATGTAATCCTTGTAGCCGCCGGGATAGCGGGGGTCGCCGTTCTCGTCGATCATGCCGGCCAGTCCCAGGCGCGCGCCCAGTTCCAGCAGCACGTCCTGGAACGGCCGCACATCCCGGTCCGGTTTGAGGATCGGATGGCGAATGGCGTCGGCGGCGCCATCGGCGTGGGAGATCGGGCGGTCGAGCAGCGAGATGCAGTCCCAGCGCTCCAGGTAGGTGGTGTCCGGCAGAATCAGGTCGGCATAGGGCACCATCTCGGAATAGAAGGCGTCGGAATAGATGATACGGGGAATTTTGTATTCGCCGGTTTCCGGGTTTTTGTCGGTCAACATGTCCATCACCTGGGACGTGTTCATGGTCGAATTCCAGGCCATGTTGGCCATGTACAGGAACAACGTGTCGATGGGGTACGGGTCGCCTTTCCAGGCGTTGGTGATGACCATGTGCATGAGGCCGTGGATGGCCAGCGGCGCTTCCCAGGAGAACGCCTTGTCGATGCGCAGGGGTTTCCCTTCGCCATCGATGAGCAGGTCCTGCGGGCTCAGGGGAAAGCCGAGGTGCGGCCCCGCGAGCGGCGTATTGGGCGACACCTCGCGATGGTGGCCGGAAGGCTTTGGAAGCGACTCCAGGGACTTAGGATAGGGCGGCTTGTAACGCATGCCGCCGGGAACGTCGATGCTGCCCAACAGGAGTTGCAGGATATGGATCGCCCGGCAGGTGTGAAAACCGTTGGTGTGCGCCGAGATACCGCGCATCGCGTGCATGCTGACCGGACGCCCGACGACCTTGTCATGCTTGCGGCCGGCCCAGTCGGTCCATTCGATGTCCAGTTCCACGGTCTGATTGAAGGCCACGTCGGCTATTTCGGCGGCGATGCGCCTGATGGTCGCCGCCGGAACACCGGTGGTTTCGCTGACGTTTTCCGGCGCGTACCGGGAGTCCGAGTAGCGCTCGACCATGATCTGAAAGGACGGGACCGCCTTGCGTCCGTCCGCCAACGTGACCTCGCCGACCAACGCCGGTTTGACGTCGATGCTCTGACTCTTGACGGCCTTACCGGCTTCCGAATCCCAAATCATCGCCTCGTCATCCGCGTCGCGCGCAAAGAGACCGTGTTCCGGGCCGCCTTCATCCTGGATCACCAGCCACGGCATATTGGTGTAGCGGATCAGATATTCCACATCGACCTTGCCGGCTTTGATCAATTCGTGGATCAGCGCCATGACGAAAAGCCCGTCGGTTCCGGGACGGATTCCGATCCACTCGTCGGCAATGGCGGAATAGCCGGTGCGAATGGGAT
>JAESSX010000243.1 GCA_016763915.1 Rhodospirillales bacterium | reverse complement strand
GACGCCCCGGGGGGAAACATGCCGGGTCATGGGCGTGAACGAGCCGTATTGGTCCCGCGCCAGGTCCCAGTAATCAGCCTCATCGTCGCCCACGGATACGGCCACGGAAAACGGTCCCTCGAAGCGCAGTGTGGCGACAATCATTTCGCGCCAGATTCGCGCCAGTTCCTGTTTAGGGAAGGGGCCCTCGTGGCGGACCAGCAGCCGATAAAGGATTTCCGCCTCCCTCGCCGGCCTGATCTTGATCTTGTCGTTGTGTTTGGCCTTGCGAACCCGTTCAACCACGCGGGTGCGCTTCATGATCAGGTCATGAATGGAATTGTCGATAGCGTCAATTTCCTGGCGCAACAACAGAAGCTTGTCTTCATCGGTAGTCATGTAATGCGCCCGGCAAGTTTCAAGACAGAGTTAACCCCCGGTATGCGGCCTTCGGTGTGGTTGCGACAAGCCGGGAAACGCGGGCTAAGTGATAATCGTATGATACCGTAAAATCAAAGAAAACATTGACACTTTGCGGCCTGACTCCTAGCTATGAACCCGTTTTCGAGGCTTGGGAGAGGCTGTTTCGGGAACGCGAACAAAACGAAATCAGTCATGACCGCTGGAAACAAATCATCCGATGGCTGGCCTGACGTGGCAACGGCGCCGTTGCCCGGCTATCAGGTGCGCCTGGCCGCAGGGAAACCGCTGGCCCTTGATTGCGGCATGGAAATTTCCGATTTCCCCGTCGCCTATCAGACCTATGGCGAACTGAACGCGGACAAATCCAACGCCATCATGGTTTGTCACGCGCTTACGGGCGATCAGTTTGTCGCGGGGTCCCATCCCCTGACCGGTAAATCCGGCTGGTGGAATTTGATGGTCGGCCCCGGCAAGACCATCGATACCAATATCTATTTCGTGATTTGCAGCAATATTCTGGGCGGCTGCATGGGGACTTACGGGCCGAAGGAAAACAACCCGGAAACGGGCAAGCCCTGGGGCCTGGAATTTCCGGGCATCACCATTGCCGATATGGTCCGGTGCCAGGCGTTGTTGCTGGATCACTTGGAAATAGACAAGCTGGTTGCCGTGATCGGCGGGTCCATGGGCGGTATGCAGGTTCTGGAATGGGCGTCCATGTATCCCGACCGTGTGTTTTCGGCCATCTGCATCGCCGCCGCCGCCTTGCAAACGGCACAGAACATCGGCTTTAACGAAGTCGGACGCCAGGCCATCATGGCGGACCCCGAATGGTGCGAGGGTAATTACCTGGTCCAGGGCAAAAACCCGACGAAGGGGTTGGCCGTGGCGCGCATGGCCGCCCATATTACGTACTTGTCCGACCAGGCCATGCACCGTAAATTCGGCCGCAGGCTGCAGGACCGCGACGCCCTGACCTATGGGTTTGAGGCGGAATTCCAGGTTGAAAGCTATCTGCGCCATCAGGGCATAACGTTCGTCGACCGGTTCGATGCCAACTCGTATCTCTATATCACCCGGGCGATGGATTATTTCGACCTGGCGGCGAAGCACGGCGGAATTCTGGCCAATGCCTTCAAGGACACGCCGGTCCGGTTCTGTGTGATTTCCTTCACCGGCGACTGGCTGTACCCGACGGAGGAAAACCGCCGGATCGTACACGCCCTGAATGCCGCCGCGGCGAATGTCAGCTTCGCCGAAGTCGAGTCCGACAAGGGCCATGACGCCTTTCTGCTGGACGAGCCGGAATTTCATCAGGTGCTGAAAGGGTTCCTCGACGGCGCCGTCGAATACCGGACCGATGATGCGTCCAAACCGGGTGGAGCGGAATAATGGTTCCCGACCGCAAATCCATCCGCGTCGACCTGCAGTTGATTGCCGATATGATCGAGCCCGACACGCGGGTGCTGGATATCGGCTGCGGGGACGGCACCCTGCTGGATTACCTGGTTCATTTCCGCCATGTGGACGGGCGTGGGATCGAACTCAGCACCGAAGGGGTGAACGCCTCGATCAGCGCCGGCCTGTCGGTCATCCAGGGGGACGCCGATACCGACCTCAAGGACTACCCCGATGATGTGTTCGACTACGCGGTGTTGAGCCAGACCCTTCAGGCCATGGTCCAGCCCAAGGGGGTGCTGACCCACCTGTTGCGCATCTCAAAGCGCGCCATCGTATCGTTCCCGAATTTCGCCCATTGGCGGGCGCGGTTGTCGCTGGGTCTTTTCGGAAAGATGCCGGTCAGCAATACGTTGCCGTATAAATGGTACGAAACGCCGAATATCCACCTGTGCACGATCCGGGATTTCTTGGCGCTTTGTCAGGAACTGGATATCGAAATCGAATCGCAGAAAATTCTCGACACCAACGGCCGCATCCGGAAGGTCTCGTCGACGCTGTTTTCGGCCAACCTGTTCGGCGAACAGGCGGTGTTTCTGCTCAGGAAAAAATAGGTTCCAGATCAAACAGCCATCAAATGGGGTCATTTGACGGCAGATAATTTTATCGATTCCAAAGAGTTAGATCAAACGGCCCTCACTCGGGGACGGGTTGCTCTATACCCTGGGCGTCTGTTCCGGGACCGGCAGATACCGCCGCCGGCGTTTTTTGGCGGGCGTTGCCCCGGTGGCGTAAATCTGTTTCACGGCTTCGGTCATGATAACACCCGAAAAAGTTTTGAAGGCGCGCCGGCCCAATTGTTCCCAAGCCGGGGCCGACGACAGGACCATCCGGGAATGGACCGGGGGCACGAACAACGCCGGATGGTTCTCGATGGGGGTGAACAGATTGTCGCGCAGCAGCCTGGACAACTGTCCCGAAGAATAGGGCTGGCCGTGACCGAAGGCCGTTCTCTCGAACTGGGCCCAAAGCCCGCGCCGGTTGGGCGCCACGACGACAAGCCGGCCGCTGCCGGACAGCACCCGCCAGATTTCCCGCAGCAGGGGGCGCACCTGATCGGCGCATTCCAGCGCATGGACCAGCAATACCCGGTCCATGCTGAGGTCGGGAAAGGGTAATTCCAGTTCGTCCACCAGGGCCGTCAGGCCGGGTTCGTCCGCCGGCCAGTGTAAAACGCCCTGGGCGGCCGGCATCGCCGCCAGGACCCGCTCGGCCTCGCCGCGGAATCCGTTCAGGTACGGCGCGCCATAGCCCAGCCCGAGAACGCTTTGACCGGTCACATCGGGCCACAGTTCCCGCAGCCGACGACGAATCATCCGCCGGGCGACTTGGCCCATGGGGGCGCTGTAAAAATCTCTCAGATCAACGACATCGGTCCACATGATACGGACAACCATAATACAGAAAGTGGATGGTGGGCAGCGTTGCGCAATGATAATCTCCTTCATCGTCGGCGTATTTTAAAAGGAATTCCAATGAAACTTCGTTTCTCTCCGGCTTCACCCTATGTGAGGAAGGTCTCCGTTACCCTCCTTGAATGCGGCCTGGAAGACAGGGTCGAAAATATTCCGACCAACGTCTGGGACCCGGAAACAGATATTGCCGGCGACAATCCCTTAGGAAAAGTTCCGACGCTGATACTGGACGATGGCAGCGTGCTGTATGATTCCCCCGTCATTTGCGAATACCTGGACGGCCTGCATGATGGCGACAAACTGATCCCGGCCTCCGGCGAGGACCGGTGGCGGGCGCTCAGGTTACAGGCGCTGGGCGACGGCATGACCGACGCCGGTATCGCCCGCTTTCTGGAAGCCCGGAGACCTGAGGAATTACAATTCGACAAATGGGTGGAACGCCAAACCGCCGTCGTCTACCGCGCCATGGACGCTATCGAGGCCGACATGGATGGGCTCGAATCCGGGTTCGGCATCGGTCAGATCAGCGTCGCCTGCTCCATCGGCTGGCTCGACTTTCGGATGCCGGAGCTGAACTGGCGTGGCGACCGGCCCGGCCTCGCCGGCTGGTTCGAAGGGGTGTCCGAGCGCCCGTCGATGGAGCAGACGGCGCCGAAAGCCTAGCCATCCCTCTCCAGGCACATGGCGATCCCCATGCCGCCACCGATGCATAACGTGGCCAATCCTTTTTTGGCGTCCCGCTTCTGCATTTCGTACAGCAGCGTCACCAGCACGCGGGCCCCCGAAGCGCCGATGGGATGACCGAGCGCAATGGCGCCGCCATTGACATTGACCTTGTCCGTATCCCAACCGAGGTCCTTGTTGACGGCACAGGCCTGGGCGGCGAACGCCTCGTTGGCCTCGATCAGGTCCAACTCGTCGACCGCCCACCCGGCTTTTTCCAGCGCCTTGCGGCTGGCCGGGATCGGGCCGGTGCCCATGATCGCCGGATCGACCCCGGCCGTGGCCCAGGATGCGATACGGGCCAGGGGGGTGATGTTGCGTTCGGCAGCGTCGTCGGCGGACATCAGCACCACCACCGCGGCGCCGTCGTTAATGCCCGATGCATTGCCGGCGGTCACCGTGCCGTCTTTGGCAAAGGCCGGACGCAGCTTGCTCAGGTCTTCGACCGTGGTGCCGTGTTTGGGGTATTCGTCGGCGTCGATGACGGTTTCGCTTTTTCGGGTCTTGACGGTGACCGGCACGATTTCATCTTTGAAGCGCCCTGCTTTCTGGGCGTCTTCGGCCTTGGCCTGCGAATGGGCGGCGAAGGCGTCCTGGTCTTCGCGGGTCAATTGCCATTTTTCGGCGATGTTTTCGGCCGTGTTGCCCATGTGATACCCGTTAAAGGCATCCCACAGGCCGTCCTTGATCATGGTGTCGACCAACTCGGTGGGACCCAACTTGGTGCCGTCGCGCATATGGACGCAATGGGGCGCCTGGCTCATGTTTTCCTGACCACCGGCGACGACGATGGAACTGTCGCCCAGCTTGATGGCCTGGGACCCGAGGGCCACGGAGCGGAGCCCCGACCCGCATAACTGATTGATGCCGTAAGCGGTTTTTTCGACCGGAATGCCGGCGCCGACGGCGGCCTGGCGGGCAGGGTTCTGACCCGCGCCGGCGGCGAGGATCTGGCCCAGGATCACTTCATCCACATCGCCCGGGGCGATACCGGCCCGCCTGAGGGCCTCGATAATGACGATTTCGCCAAGGCCGTGGGCGGGAATGGTGCTTAATCCGCCCAGGAAGGCGCCTACGGGCGTGCGGGCGGCGGCGGCGATAACAACGTCTGACATGATTTTTTTTGGTTCCTCCGTGCGACGGGCGTTCGAAAGGCCGCCTGGGAAATACGTTGGGGACGGGGAAGCCCGGATGGGTGTCCCCGACGGTTATTCGGGGTTCGGAAAGGCTTGATTGAGCCATAGGCTCAGGGGTTCGTAAAGGGTGCTTTGGGCGCGGCCGCCCGAGACCATGCCGATGTGCCCGGCGGTGAGGGTCAGCACGCCGGCCCCCGGCAAGGCATG
>JAESSX010000242.1 GCA_016763915.1 Rhodospirillales bacterium | reverse complement strand
TTGCGAACGCCGCCGTCCACACCAGCCCCATGATCAGGGTCACCAGCGTGGCGGCGACCAGCCGCTTGGAGCGCAGCCCGATGACCAGCAATCCGATCACCAGGACCAACGACACGATGCCGGCCAGCCCCATGCCTTTTTCGACGCTTTTCAGTTCCTCGTGGGACAGCGCGGCGGAACCGGTCAGGCGCACCCGGACACCGTTTTCCGGCGTCAGGCCAAGCTCCTTCGCCGCCTCGCGCACGCCTTCCATGGCGGCGGCGGCGGGCGCAAGGGAGCCGAAATCGAGGGCCGGCTGGATCAACAGCACGCGCCGGTTCGCCAATATCTCGTCCCCTTCGGCGGGCGGGCCGGACATCAGTTTCTGCCACGACATGTCGCGCCACTGGCCCAGGGCCTGGGCGCCGGCGACGTCGGCCATGGCGTTCAGAACGGCGGCGATTTCGATCGGATGCGCGCCGTCTTCCTTGACCGCCTCGTCCACGGCCTGCCCCAGCATCTTTAAAAACCCGACCAGGCTGGGGTCGCGCCACAATACGCCCAGGAACGGCTGCGCATCGGACAATCGGTCGCTGAGCGCGTAGAGTTCGTCCAGGTCCAAATAGAGAAATCCGTTGCGGCGGAAAAAATCGCTGCCGGCGGGGTCATCGACGCGGCCGTATTTTTTCGGGTTCGCGCGAAACCGTTGCGCCAGAGCCCGGGCCGCATCATCGGCGACGTCCGGCGTCAGGCCGTCGATGGCGATGACCAGATTATCGGAAAACTGCGGGAAGGCCCGGGACACCTCCTCGCTGTTACGGCGGAAATCCAGGTCCGGCGACAGCATATCCTCGGTATCGGTATTGATGCGGATATTTTGCGCCAGATAGACGCCCGCGCCGGCGGTCAGCGCCACCGAGGCCAGCACCACCACCCACGCGAAACGGGTCACGCCGCCGGTCCATCGGACCAGGGCTACGCGATAGTGTTTGGAAAGAGTTTCAATCACGGTGCTTCCTCATCAACGCCGCCGCTTATAGCCCTGTTGAGGGCCAGGCAACAAGGGAGTCGCCAGTTCGTCGCGGAGGAATTCCCCCAGACGCGCGAAGTCTTCCTTGCGCGACGACGACCCGCGCCAGGCAAATCCGATGCGCCGGGAAATGGTCTGTCCCTCCAAAGGCCGCACCTCGACCCCCGTTCCCCTGGTGATACCGGCGTCAATGGCCATCTTCGGCAACAGCGTCAGGCCGAGCCCGTTATCGACCATCTGCACCAGGGTGTGCAGGCTGGAGGCCTGGAATTCGCCGGTGGCGGCGGCCTCGCCCCGGCCGCAAACGGCGAGCGCATGATCGCGCAGGCAATGCCCTTCGCCCAACAGCATCAATTCCTCGGCCTTCAGGTCGGCCATCGACACCCGCTCGCGCCCGGCGCACCAATGGCCCCTGGGAAACGCCACCCAAAACGGGTCATTGGCGAAAACGGCGGTTTCCAGGCCTTCCAAAGGGTATGGAAAGGCAAGCAGCAACAGGTCCAGGTCGCCACCGCCAAGACCTTTGATGAGCTCGGCGGTCTGCATCTCGCGCAGATACAGTTTCAGGTCCGGGTACGCCTTGCGCACCGCCGGCATGACCCGGGGCAGCAGGAAAGGCGCGATGGTCGGAATGACGCCGAGCCGCAACGGCCCCGACAGGACAGCCCCCGACGCGCCGACCAGATCGACGATATCGCCGACGTCCGTCACTACCTTCTGCGCGCGCCGGACCACCTCCAGCCCGAGCGGCGTCATCATGACCGAGCGCCGGGTTCGCTCGACCAAAACCCGGCCCAGCGCCGTTTCCAGTTCCTTGATCGAGGCGCTGAGCGACGACTGGGTGATGAAGCAGGCCTCGGCGGCGCGCCCGAAATGGCCGTGTTCGGCAACGGCGGCCAGGTGGCGCAGCTGGGTCAACGTAGGCAAAGGGCGGTAAGCGGTCATGGCGGGCGGTCCGGTCGGGGAATATCTTTTAATCGATTTTACCAATCATAATAATAGAAACAACTCATTTTACCAATTTATTTCATCCCCCTATTGTCGGCGTGTCCGGGGCGGAAAGGCCGCCCCTTCTGAAAAACAAGGAACCCAACCCATGCCGTCCACAACCGAAAAACCCATCGTCCCCGACGCCACCTTCCGGACCCGCGTGCGCAACGAGGCGCTCGACGGCGACAATCCCTTTGAGTGGAAAGACCTGACCAGCCGCGATATTTTCAAGGGCAAGCGGGTGGTGGTGTTTTCCCTTCCCGGCGCCTTCACGCCGACCTGTTCGACCAGCCACCTGCCCCGGTACGAGGAACTGCACGGCGAATTCAAGACGCACGGCATCGACCAGGTAATCTGCCTGTCGGTCAACGACGCCTTCGTGATGTTCCAGTGGGGCAAGAGTCAGAACGCCGAAAACGTCTTCCTGCTGCCCGACGGCAACGGGGAATTCACCCGCAAAATGGGCATGCAGGTGGAAAAGACCAACCTCGGCTTCGGCCTGCGCAGCTGGCGCTATTCCATGGTCGTCAACGACGGCGAAATCGAAAAGATGTTCGTCGAGCCCGGTTACCGGGACAACGCCGAAGACGACCCGTTCGAGGTTTCCGACGCGGATACCATGCTGGCCTATCTCAAGACCTGTTAGGGCAAACGGCGGGCGGGGGGCATTCCGGCGCTTGACTTCAAAGGCCGCCTGAAACACCCTCCCCGCCTGATCCGCCTTTCCGGGAAAAGCCTATGAAAAACCCGCCCTGGGACCAACGCCTTGCAAGGGTTCTCGTCAAACCCCTGGTCAAGTCGCCGGTCACGCCCAACCAGTTGACGATTTTCACCCTCATCGTCGCCCTTGCCGGCGCGGGGATGCTGGCCGTCGGCGAGCAAACTTACAGCAACTGGGGCGTCGGGCTGTTCGTGCTGGCGCGCTTCATGGATCATTTCGACGGCGAGCTGGCGCGCCAGAAGCAAATGACCTCCAGGCTCGGCTATTACCTCGATTACATCTCGGGTGCGCTCAGCTACGGCGCCCTGTTCGCGTGCCTCGGCATCGGCTTCTATGACACCGCCCTCGGCCCCTGGGCCATCGTGCTGGGCGCGTCGGGAACCGCGTCTGCGGTGATTTCCATGTTCACCAACCTGGGAATGGACAAGCAGCTCGACCTCAGCGAAGCCGACGGCCACGACGCCGTCGGCTATCCGGGCTACGCCGGGTTCGAACTGGAAGACGGCATTTACCTGATCGCGCCGATCACCTGGGCCGGCTACCTGATGCCGTTCTTCGTCGCCGCCGGAATCGGCGCCGCCATCTACTGCCTGTGGACGATCTGGACCCTACTCCGGCTCCGCCGCGCGTAACTGCCGGCGGAACATCCCGAAAAACAGCACCGCCACCAGGGGGGCTATGATGGCGGCGGTGGTGAGCAGGCCTTCGGCCATGCCCAGCCACACGAACACCGGGATCAGCAGCACCGCGTCGTCGGCGTCGAACCCCCAGAAGCTGGGCAACTCGGCGGCGCGCGCGCCATTCAAGTCTTCCATCCGCATGACCATCCACAAAATCGCCGCCACCGACGATCCGGCCAGCACGCCCATGGGGGTCGCCCACGGGCCATATCCGCCGTCCTGCAAGCCGATGCCGAGGCCGATCAGGATCCAGGCGTTGCAGGTGGCGTCCGCAATCATGTCGTAGCGGTGGCCGCCGGGGCTGGTTTTGCCGGTCAGCCGCGCCAGGTCGCCGTCGGCGCGGTCGAGAATGACGGACAGCACGAACACCGCCCCGCCGATGGCCTGCCACTCGGAACCCGCGGCCATAAACGCGGCGGCGATGATCCCCGCCGCCAGACGCACGGTGGTCACCTGATTGGGCGTCACCGGCGTTTTCGCCAACGGCTTGACGATACCGACGCGCACGGCGCGGTGAATCCAGGTGTTGTGGCTCATGACGCCAAAAATTCCTTGAACCGCAAAGCGACATCGGCGGGGCTGACGGTCGGGCGGCCGAGGTCCTTCATCGACCCCGGCAGAACCCGCATATGGATCAGGCTCGGGCCACCGGCCCCCTTCACCGTTTTCAGGGCGGACGAGAAACCCTCCAGGCTGTCGCAGCATACCCCCCGGGCGTATCCGCAATCGGTGGCGACGCCGGCGAAATCGACCGACCCCGACACCGTCGGCTGGCCGCCGGTGGAATCATAGGTTCCGTTGTCGAGAACGATGTGGATCAGATTATCCGGCGCATAGGCGCCGATGGTGGCCAGCGCCCCCATTTTCATCAGCGCCGCGCCGTCGCCGTCGAGCACCACCACCGGGCGGTCCACATTCAGCGCCACGCCGAGGCCCATGCCGGACGCGCAGCCCATGGAGCCGACCTGGTAGAGATGCTGGGCCCGGTCGTCGATGGTAAACAGCTCGCGCCCGCATTTGCCGGTGGTGGCGATGACGGCGGTGGCGTCGGAAATTCCGCCCAGCAGGGTTTCCATGGTGTGATAGCGCGACGCCAAGTCCCCGCCTTGGCTTAAATCAGAAGTTTCCCCCCGCGCCCGCGCCGGCGGCGGCGCCATGTCGTCGTCCCCGTCGTTGCCGACGTCGCCTTTTTGCATGATGAAGGCGAACGGCCGCCCGCTTTTGTCCATTTCCGCCAGGGCTTCTTCAAGGGCCGGGGCGACGGCGGCCGCATCCGTCGGGAAGGGCCGGTGCGGAACCTCCATCAGGTCCAGCAGGGCCGGCGTGATGCGGCCCATCAATTCGTGTTGCG
>JAESSX010000020.1 GCA_016763915.1 Rhodospirillales bacterium | reverse complement strand
GTTCCGAACAGGCGGTCCCACCACGGCAGATTGAACCCGAAATTGGAATTGGTCTCATGGGGCAGCACCGAATGATGCACCCGGTGCATGTCGGGCGTCACCACAAGCCATCGCAACACCCGGTCCAGCCCTAAGGGCAGTTTGACGTTGGAATGGTTGAACATGGCCGTGGCGTTGAGCACGACCTCGAAGATCAGCACCGCCACCGCCGGCGCGCCGAGCAAAACAATCACCGCCATCTTGATCGCCACCGAGAGGACGATTTCGACGGGATGAAACCGCGCCCCCGTGGTGACGTCGAAATCCAGGTCGGCGTGGTGCATCCGGTGCAGCCGCCACAACATCGGCACCGCGTGCACCATGACGTGTTGCAGATAGATGGCGAAATCGAGAATGACCACGGCGGCGACAATGGCCAGGCCCGGGTCAATGTCGACAACATTGAACACCCCCCAGCCACGCTCGGCGGCGACAACCGCCACCGCTACCGGGGCGAACGGAAACACCATCCGCGCAATGAGCGTGTTCAAAACAACGATCCCCAAGTTGGAATACCAGCGCACCGACTTGGATTGTTGAAGCACACGGCGCGGCGCAACCAGTTCCCACCCCGCCATCACCGCGAAGATGCCGAAGAAAAAGCTCAGCCGGATGGCGACTTCGTTATCCTGGATAAATTCCATCATGGTCTTTCATGTTCCTGGCGAACCTTTCCCGCCGGAATAATATGGTGTTAATCTCCTCGCGCGCAAATTCTGGACCCCTTTAAACTGTTTTTCACCAAGTGTCCGCCATGAACCTTCACCAAATGCTGCTGGCCCGGGCCGATAACGAACAACCTGTTCGCGTCGGCCTGATCGGCGCCGGCAAGTTCGGAACCATGTTTCTGTCCCAGGCCCGCCACACGCCCGGGCTTCACCTGCTCTGCGTCGCCGATTTATCCGTCAAACGCGCCCGCGCCGCCTTGGCCGAAACCGGCTGGCCCACGGAGCAGACCTCGGCCGCGACGCCGGCCAAGGCGCTGGCCGGCGGCGGCACGTTCCTGACCGACGATGCCGAACAGCTCATCGACAGCGACGGCGTGGATGTCGTCATCGAAGCCACCGGCGACCCCGAGGCCGGCATCCGCCACGCGCTTGCGTGCATCGAGCGCGGCCGCCACATCATCATGGTCAACGTCGAGGCCGATGTGCTGGCCGGCCCCCTGCTGGCGGAAAAGGCCCGCCGGGCGGGATGCGTCTATTCCATGGCCTACGGCGATCAGCCGGCGTTGATCTCGGAACAGGTGGACTGGGCCCGCGCTTCGGGCTTCGAGGTCGTCTGCGCCGGCAAGGGCACGCTTTATATGCCGGAATTCCATGCCTCGACGCCGGACACGGTGTGGGATCATTACGGCCTGGCGCCCGAGCGCGCGGAGAAAAGCGGCCTCAATCCGAAAATGTTCAATTCCTTTCTCGACGGCACCAAGTCGGGCATCGAGATGGCCGCCGTCGCCAACGCCACCGGGCTGACGCCGGCGCCAGGCGGCCTGACGTTTCCGCCGTGTCCGGCCGACAAACTGGCGAGCCGGCTGATCCCGGAGGCCAGTGGCGGCACGCTGCACCACAAGGGGCAGGTCGAGGTGGTGTCGAGCCGGTCGCGCGACGGCAATGACCTTATCGGCGATTTGCGTTGGGGCGTCTTTGTCACCTTCGAGGCGCCCAGCGATTATGTGCAACGGTGTTTTTCCGATTACGGCCTGATCACCGACCCCACAGGCCGCTATTCGGCCTTGTGGCGGCCGTATCACCTGATCGGGCTGGAACTGGGCATCAGCGTCGCCATGGCGGCGCTCAAGGGGGAGCCCACCGGGGTCGCGCGCGGCTTTGTCGCCGACGTCGCGGCGACGGCCAAACGCAATCTGAAAAAGGGCGAGGTTCTGGACGGCGAAGGCGGCTATACGGTATGGGGCCGCCTGATGGTGGCCGGCGATTCCTTAGGCCTCGGCGCGGTGCCCATCGGCCTGGCCAACGGATTGGCGCTGAAAGGCCCCATCGAGAAAGGCCGGATCATCACCTGGTCCGACGTCGATGTCCCGGCCCGGAATCATTCGGCGGCCCTGGCCGTGCGCCGCGAAATGGAAGCCTGGGTGACGGGACCATCCCGCCACCCCCCTCAGGCCGGGCCGGTGTAGAGCCATGGAAACCCCGGCGTCCCCCAATCAGAGCCCCATCGAAGCCTACCGCGCGTTGCTGGAAGACGGCTCCATCGCGCCCGATCCCTCCCAGGCCCAGGCCATGGACCGCTTGCAGGGCTTAAGCGATATGCTCCCCGGCTATGCGCCGCAAATGGGCAAAAAGGGCTGGATGTCCCGGCTCGGCTTAGGACGCGGCAAGGTAAAGCCGCCCCGGGGCCTGTACCTGTGGGGCGGCGTCGGGCGCGGCAAGTCCATGCTGATGGACCTGTTTTTCGATACCGTCACCACCGTTCCCGAGCGCCGACGCGTTCATTTCCACGCCTTCATGCAGGAAGTCCACCGCCGCCTGCACAGCTACCGCGAGGCGGTCAAGGCGGGCGAGGCGTCGGAATCGAGCGATCCCCTGGCGGCGCTGGGGCGGGTCATCACGGAGCGCGCGTGGCTATTGTGTTTCGACGAATTCCACGTCACCGACATCGCCGATGCGATGATTCTGGGCCGCCTGTTCGAGGTGCTGTTCGAACAGGGCGTTATCGTCGTGGCGACCTCCAACCGCCCGCCCCGGGACCTTTACAAGGACGGGCTGCAACGCGAACTGTTCGAGCCCTTCATCGACATGATCGAAGACAAAATGGATGTCCTGGAGCTCGACGGCGGGGTCGATTACCGGCTCGAACGATTGCAGGCCATGGACGTCTACCTGACCCCGCACAGTATCGAGGCCGGGGCCAGGCTGGACGAGGATTTCCGCAGCCTCAGCATCGGCGGCCATGCCCGCCCGGTCACCCTGACGGTGCAGGGGCGCGACATCATCATCCCCCAGGCCGCCGAGGGCGTCGCCATGGCCGGCTTCGCCGATTTGTGCGCGCAACCGCTCGGCCCTGGCGATTACCTGGAAATCGCCCGCTGTTTCCACACCTTGATCCTCCGGGACATCCCCCGGCTGGGGCCGGAAAGGCGCAACGAAGCCAAACGCTTCGTCACCCTGATTGACGCCATCTACGAGGCCCGGGTCAACCTGATCTGTTCCGCCGACGCGCCCCCGCAAGCGCTTTATCCCGAAGGCGACGGGGCCTTCGAGTTCGAACGCACGGTTTCCCGGCTGATGGAAATGCAATCCACCGAATACATGGCCATGGCGCATACCGGTTGACCCTTTTGAACGCACCTGATAGCTATGATTTGACCGTGAAAACTTTGCCATAATCCATTTTCCATCCTATAAATCCCCTACATTCATAGTCTCCCGATCAAGACAAGATTGTCGAAAGGCCGAACAATATGGAAACCGTCATCCTTCCGGATAACGGAGCGCTGAAAGAAACGGACCTCGAAGCCAAATTCGATCCGTGGACCGAGATCGAACGGCTTCGGCGTGATAAAAATGCCGTTATTCTAGCCCATTACTATCAGGGTGGGGAAATTCTTAAGTGATCTTCTTACTCTTTGCTGACTTTGCAGTGACTTTGCGCACTACTATATAACTTCTGCTAAGTGGTTGAAAATCAATACCCATTTTTATTATGTTAACTAGAATACATTATATATGTCAACATAGAATGAAGTTATCTTTACTGATGTTTGATTCCAAAATCACGAGGACTATGTGGTAAAGATGGTCAAAAGATGAGGGCCTCTGCGGTTAAAATTTATTGCACTTATTAGCCATGAGAAGTGAATGAGAAACTACCTTATTCTGTATTAGACCTGCTAATTTAAAATTTTTACAAGATATAAAAGAAGTATGTAAAAAAAATAATTTGTTGTTGTTTTTAGATGAAGTTCAAAGTGGTTTTGGTAGATCAGGAAAATTATTTGCTCATCAGT
>JAESSX010000241.1 GCA_016763915.1 Rhodospirillales bacterium | reverse complement strand
CGCTGGAAAGGCATGGCGAGGACGTTCTGGGACCCGGCGGTGGCCGAGAAGGTCGCCATCCATGCGCCATGCTCGGTGTTGGTGGCGCGGAACCTGGAAGAAGGACACGGTCACCTGATTTGCACCGACGGGTCGGAGCGGTCGTTGGAAATGGTGCGTCAGGACGCCAGGCTGGCGAGTCGCTGTAATTGCCCCATATCCCTGATGTCGGTCGCGCTTGATGTCGAATCAGAGGCTGAAGCCACCGATAATGTGGCGAAAGCCAAGCAACTGCTGGATTCCATGGGAGTTGACGTCAAGGAGACCATCACCCGCGTCGGCAATCCGGTCGACGAGATTATCCAGGCTGGCCCCAATTATTCACTGATCGTTGTCGCCGAGTCGGGAAGAACCGGCCTGCAGCGCTTCTTCATGGGTAGCGTCGCCTTCAAGGTGTTGGAAGACGCCGAAAATTCGGTGATGATCGTCCGTTAGGCGCCCGTGACCTTGGCGTCGTGCCCGGGGTATGAGAAACGTTTCTCGACGTCGCGATCCCGTGCCACCCGGTACGCCTCGGGCATCAACTGGCGGCGCCGTTCCTCGTCGGATTTTCGAATCTTCTCGACCATCTCATCCCCCTGGTCACGAGGCCATCAGCAGGCTACGGACCCAGAGGAGAGGTTCACCTCTAATCAGGACACGCCCGAGGAATCGCGAGGATCGCCCGTGGTGGGCGTTAGTGAATGGGGAGTCGTTGGATTCGCGAACATCGACGGGGCGCGTCCGGCGTCGGGCGCCTTCAGGGGCTTGTCATTACATCAAAGGGTTCTTCGATGGACTCCGTTTAGTCGATGATGTGATAGACGGGGGCCTTCTCCATTTCCCATTCCCCGGATTCCCGGTCGAAGCGAGACAAGGTGAAGCAATGCCAATTATCATCATCCAGCTTCATATGATCGCCCCGATAGTAATACCCCGGCCACCGCGTTTCCTCGCGGAACAAGGTGTGATGGGCGACGGAGAATGAAGCGGTGAGCCGGTGATTTAGTTCCCAGGTCCGCTGCAACTGGTGCAGGTCCTCAGCCCCGATGTGTTGCATGTCTTCCTTCAGCATGCCCAACAGCTCAAGGCCGCGCTTAAGCCCCCATTCGTTCGTCATGTAGTTGGTGCTGATACCGCCGACGTACTCGTCCATGATCTTCTCAAGACGTTGAAGTCCATGAATCGGCAACAGATAGCTCGGCGACACGGTGCCCGCGACGATCTCGTTGCGGCCGACCTTGTAGTTCTCCATGGGCCGGTAAACCATCGACTTGAGATCTTCGTACTCCGTCTCATCGACCTGAGGCTGGTCGCCACCCAGGTCCTTGACGTACCTGACCGCAGCCTTCCCGGCGAGACGGCCTTCCGTGAAGGATCCCGACGAGAACTTGTGGGCGGTGCCGCCGATGGTGTCGCCAGCGCCGAACAGGCCGTCGATGGTCATCATCCGATTGTATCCCCACTGGTATTCGTCGGGCGCGCAGTCCTCCGGGCCGCTCGCCCAGGCGCCCGAGCACGTGGCGTGGGAGCCCATGACGTAAGGCTCGGACGTGGTCAGTTCGGGGTTTATCTCCTTGGGATCGATGTTCTGCGATGCCCAGACGACGGCTTGGGCGATGGTCATGCCGAGGAAGTTCTCCCAGCCGACTTTCTCCATGTGTGGATTCTGGAAAGCCTCCTTTGTCACCATGCGGATAGGCCCGCGGCCGGCTGCGACCTCTTTAAGAATGGCGTGATTGCGCAAGCACGTCGGCACCGGGTGGTGGTCAATGTAGTCGCCCACCAATGCCTTGGTATCTTCGTACCAGGTGGACTCGTACTCTTCGCCATTGACATTTTCGGTGTAGGTCTTGAGATGCAGGAAGTAGGCACCGACCGGACCATAGCCGTCCTTGAACCGGGTCAGGACGATCCGGTTTTCCATCTGCGTCATCTTGGCGCCGACTTCGATCGGCAAAGCGTAAGCCGATGCACTGCTCCACGGGGCATACCATGTCCGACCCATGCCTTCGCCCACGGCACGGGGTTTGAAGATGTGCGACGCACCACCGGCGCAGACAATGACGGCCTTCGCGCGAAAGACATAATAATCCCCGGTTCGGACGTTAAATCCGACAGCCCCGGAGACGCGGTTGGCCTTCGTATTGTCCATCAGCAGATGGGTCACCATGATCCGGTTGTAGATTTTGGTGGCGGCCTTGCGGGCGGCCTCGGCCATTATCGGCTTATAGCTTTCACCGTGGATCATGATCTGCCATTTGCCCTCGCGCTGGTACCGCCCGGTTTCAGGGTCCCTCATGATGGGAAGGCCCCACTCCTCGGACATGTGCACCGTGGCGTCCACGTGCCGGGCGATGTCGTAGCCCAGATCCTCACGCACCAGACCCATGAGGTCGTTGCGTGCGTAGCGGACATGGTCCTCGGGCTGGTTCTCGTCCCACTGCATGCCCATGTAGCAGTTGATCGCATACAGGCCTTGAGCGACGGCGCCGCTGCGCTCGATGTTCGCCTTCTCGACGCAGATAATCTTCAGGTCGCGTCCCCAGTACCGGGACTCATACGTCGCCCCGCAGCCGGCCATGCCGCCGCCGATGACGAGAATGTCCGAATCCACATGAATCGTTTTCCTGCCTGAAAACAGACCCATCAAACCACTCCCTGCTTGAACTGATCCGGCGTGAGCACGGGCAGTGCCTTGATGTTGAGTGCATCCGGTTCGTGCGCGAGTTCCTGGGAATTCAAAGCTTCCGGGCTGGGCGCCTCGTACTCGGCCGGACCTTTGATCGATCCCCAGGGCGTGGTCCTGATCGGGGAAACGAAGTTCTTCTCGCGGCCGTCTCTGAACTTGATCTTCCAGGAGATGGTTCCCTTCTCTTCTTCCCTAAGCACCCGGACACTGTGGCCCAAGGGGGCGAAGTCGGCATAGCCGCGGCAGTCGATCGCATTTTGCGGGCAAGCCTTCACGCACGAATAACACTCCCAACACATATTGGGTTCGATGTTATAGGCACGGCGGTAGACGGGATCGATGTGCATGATGTCGGACGGGCAGATATCCACGCAATGTCCGCAGCCGTCGCAACGCGTCATATAAACAAATGTTGGCATGATTTTACATTATCTCCTGTTTCGAAGACCAATGATGGGTTGATTAAAAATTTCTCGGCTGTTGGCGGGCGCTACCGTATATTTCGGGGCTGTCGGCGGGGGCCGGCAGGTTGGTCCTGAAGCCGTTCGCCTGTTCCACCCGCTTCTGGAAGGCCGCCGCGGGTTTGAAGAACATATGCGAGAACTTGGACCACGGAATCGATCCAAAGAGCACCGTCGTGGCGAGGATGTACGAAGCCAGGAATACGTTGGTCCAGGTTGTGTAGCCCGCCGCCTGCATGTACGCCCATACTAGGCCCAGCGTCACACTGACCAGAAGCGAAACGACGAACAGGTCGGCCCGCACCAGGCGGAACGGTGAATTGCCCTCGGCAGCGACGTCGACCCGGATGAAGAACCAGAACCAATAGCCGCCGAGGCATACCATCAGCGCCCCGATGGTCCACAGTGTCGGTAGAATGGCGGGCGCTGGGGTGGCGGGCGTCGGGTAGGCGAACACCATGAGGACGGTGGTGACGACATAAGCCACGAATCCGTACATGGTCAAAAGGTGGGCAATTCTGCGCGGCGCGCTGCAGAATTCACCGGACGTCAGGCCGTCCACCACGGCGGTCTGAATCGCCAGGGACGCCATCTCCCCGCCGCCGACCGGCCGTGTCCCATTATTCTTTGCATTCCGCCAATTGTTGAAGAAGTACTTGGCGCTCTTTTTATTAACAATGTCGAACAGCGTGCCACCGGCGACCAACAGTATCATGATGACGATGTACGTCTGCATGACGGTGGGTGATATGAACGCCGAAAGCTCTGCGAAGGGGTTGCTGGTCAACATTCTGCCCTCCCTTTGACAAGAACACCTTACCCTACCTATGGTTCAAAACCAACAGTCCGCCGGGCTTGGTCCTTCGGGTCCGGGAAGTCCCGGCTGTTGATTGCGGCCGCTAATAACCAGAAGCGGACATTGGCTTGGTCAGACGACGCCGCGAATTTTGAGGGAATGGACAATTGCCCGGACGTTCACGGATGGCTGGCCGGTGGCCGGCAGGTGCGGCCCGGCTATTGTCAAAACGGGAGCAATGTCGGGTTCACGATTGGGTCGACCGTTGCGCCTTGTCCGGCGCAAATTCCAGTGATCCCATGGTTCTCGTCTCCACCCGCGTGGCGGCCAGCGGGCGGCGTAGCGAGGCCGGCGCGATGCCGGCCTTGAGCGCCGTCATCACACCGACGGCTTCCCAGTAATTTTCCACCACGTGCAACTGGCCCGGCGCCCACGGCAGCGCCCGCAGGTCGTTCCGCATGAGATTGGCATTCTCACGCACAGCGATGACGGGAATCCCCTGTTCGAGTGCGGCAAGCGTCGGCAGGCCGATGCAATTGTCGGGGATGACAAGGCACGAGACATCGGCGGCCGTGAATACGCCGGCCCCACGCATGGTCTCCGGGTCGGTGATGATACGCGGGCTGCGGTGCAGGCCTTTCAGCATGCACTGAAGGAAGGTGAGCGACACCGCCTCGGCGGCGAGACGCGGCTCGACGATGCCTAAGTCGAAATCCGCGACCTTGTGGCTCTCGAGCATGGGCGAGTGGGCGGCCGGAACCTCGTAGAGCAGCGACAACGCATGGGTCAGCATCGCCTCGACGCCACCCCAGGGATTGATCATCTTACCGCCGCTAAAAAAATATTCTTCGTGGTATTCGTCGGACACATCGATAACGGAGGCGATCGCCACCGCGTCGAAGGCGTCTTTGTTCTCGTCCAACACCGCCAGGACGCGCTCCAGCCCCTCGATCTCGCCCGCGGCCCGGCCGGATTCCGTGAAATTCGCGGTCATGCGCAGCGGCGGGTCCAGTTTCACCACTTTCGGGCAGTCGAGGCCATAGGTCGCGCGCGCCGCGCTCACCGCGTTGACGGCATCGTTGGCGAACATCTCGACCTCGTGCGCATCGATGACCACCAGCACCCGGTTCGTCCGCACGCCCTGCAATCCCGCCGTTCCCATCATCAGCCGCGTGATCGTGCTGCCCTCGACATAGAGGGCGTTGTCCGGCATCTCGTTGAGGTCGGAGGCATTGACTACGTTCGGATGGGTGACCAACCTGTCGCACGCCGCCGCCAGCACCCGCGCCGCCGGCGTGGCATCGCCCGAGTGGCCGCCGATTTCGGCGCCGATACCCGTCGGCACGAGGAACACGGCGTTAAATGCGTCCGTCCGCTCCAACTTGCGCGGCACGAAGCGGAAGATGGAGGCGAGGCGATCGCCGGCGTCGGGGTCTGGGCCGTCCAGCGTGCCGAACTCACATTCGTATTGGCTCTCGTCCATGCGCGTTGTCGCGAAACGCACCGGAACCGAACCGGCTTCGAGTTTCGATTCCACCGCTTTTTGGAAATGGGCGATCAGGTTCCGGTGGCCGGGTGCCGCCGGAATCAAGATTTTATTTTCCACCAGTTTCACGGACGTTCCCTAAATTCGTTCGATGAAACGGGCCGTGCATTCGTCGGCGCCATACCATTCAACCGTGAACTGCTCGGCCAGCTTGGGGTCGAACTCCTTGCACGAGAACATATTGACGTAGACCGCGTCCAACTGATCAAGCGTGTGAATGATGATGGAACTTGTCAGAATGAACTGGACCGCCGAGGTGCCCTGGGCATGGGGCGCGGTTTGTTTCTCGTCCTCGGGAACGCCGATATCGTCCCAAAAATGCAACGCCTCGCGCTGCATGCCGATGAGTTCGCACAGGCCCTCAAAATAGCGCTCGATGCTGTCGCGGTTGAATGTCGAACGGTCACAATCGTGCAGATCCAGGATCAGTTCGACGCCGTATTTTTCCATGCTCACTCCAAGTTTGCCGCCGGGTCGATTCAGCCCGGTAAACCGGTGGGTTTCTGGGCGGACAATTGCATCCGGTTTCCTGTCAGTCAATCCAGGATGACGTGCGGAACGAACCGGGCATCCTTGCCGGTGATCAGGGTTTTATCCTCCCGGATGCACAATCCGGTGATCTGGCTGGCGACCAGCCACAAGCCGACCAGCGGGTAATTCCCGGCGTTGTCCGGCAGCGGGTGGAAGGCCTGCACGATGCAATCCCCGCCGGTGTACGGCCCGTCATTGCGGGTCTGCGTTTTGCCGTCGCGGATGATCTCGATGTTCGCCCCTTGCCGTGACCACAAAGGCTTGCGGACATAGTTTCCGCCAAGCTCCGCAGCGGCGGGATCGTCCTCGAAATAGGCCGGCAGAAGGTTCGGGTGGCCCTCGAACATTCCCCACAGCAACGCAAGCAGGCCCTTATTCGACAGGATCGCCTTCCACGGCGGCTCAATGAAGCGGACGCCACTGCCCGGTACCTGGCGCCCGAATTCTTCCTCCATGATCCATTCCCATGGATAGAGCTTGGCCAGGGTCTTGATGGGCCGGTCTTCAAGGTCGGTGAAGCGCCCCTGGTCATCGGCGCCGATATCCTGCATCGCCACGAATTGCGTTTCCAGGCCCGCTTCCTGTGCGCATTCCTCAAGATAACCGAGGGTTCCCTTGTCATCCTCGATGTCTTCGACGCAGGCGAAATGCAACAACCCCTCGATGCCCATGTTCGGGAACGCCCGCACAATGCTCTCATGCAGGTCGTTGAGTTGATCGCAGCCCTCCGGAATTAGGCCCAGATCTTTCGCCTGTTCCAGCCATTCCCATTGAAAAACCGCCGATTCATAAAGCGCCGTCGGCGTGTCGGCGTTATATTCGAGCAGTTTGGCCGGCCCGCCGCCGTCATAGGAGATGTCCATGCGCCCGTACAGGTGCTTTTCCTGATTGCGCCAACTCGCCGCAAGATAGTCCCAATACTGCTCAGCGATGCCGAGGCGGCGCATCACCGTCTCGTCGTTCAGGGCGCGCTCCACGACCTGGAAACACATGCCTTCAATTTCTTCCGCCGGCCCCTCCAGGTCCTCTTCGATCTGGCGCAGGGTGAACCGGTAGTAGGCGCTTTCGTCCCAATAGGGAATGCCCTCGCCGGCCTTGAACTCGAAACCGTGATCCGCCGCGGCCTGCGCCAGATTCGGCCGTTCCGTTACGGGGACTCGTTGCACGGCGTGAAACGGTTGTGGGCGAATTGCGTCATGTGGCGGAGGAGCCGAACCGTCTTGCGGAGGCGCCGAAGCCGCCGCGCCGGATGGTCGAGGATTTGACGGACGGGCGGCTGGTTGCCGACCTGGCGATTTGGGTTCGCCCGGTGGCCGAACCGGCGGACCTGTTGTCGGCGGTGCGGTAGGTTTTCGGATCGCTGGCCGAACGGTAAAGCGGTTGCGAGAAGACGGAGGACCGGCGCCCGCCCAGTAAAGACCCCATCATGTAACCCGCCATCATGGGCATGAAAATCGAGCCGCCGGTCGATGACCGGTAAGGAGCCTTTTCGCATTTCTCTGCCCCGAAATCGGCCTGGCAATCCTGTTCGGACGTGTACTTCGGCGCCACCGAGGCGTGTTGGCTGCGCGCTTCATTAAAGCTTTGCTCGCACTGATTGCTGGGGATGGCGCGATCATCGATGCATTGCTGCAGATTGTCGAATATCGCCCCCTCTACCTTTGCTTCCTCGCAGGCGCCGAGCGCGATGACGCTGACGCCGATCAAGCCGACGACGGAAGCCGAATTCCAAAGTTTCATTTCATGTTTTCCTTGCGCGATTGTCTCAAGGGGTCCGGTCTTCCGAACGATCAATTAGGTCATGCTGGCGGCGTTGAGGATGCCGCCGGCCAACGAAGCGGCGCCGAGCCACAGGCCGCTGGCGACCTCGCCGTTCTCGATGCGCTCCGAAATTTTGGGGATTGGTAGACGAACGAGATAAAACACCGTGATCTGGACGACGATGGCGATCAGGCCCCAAATGATGGTATCGACCAAGGCGCCCGAATTGGCAATGGCGCTGGCCAACGGCAAGGAGAATCCGACCAGGATGCCGGCAAAGGCGAGCGAGGCGGCCAGATTGTTTTCCCGGATCAGCTTGATCTCCGGATGCGGCGTCACCCACATGTAGACAACCACGTAAATAAGCGTCAGCACCATGGCGGTTGCCATATAGGCGATAAACCATGGTAGCTCGCTAAGCGAAGCGCCAACTATTTCCAAAAGACCTGAACTCCCTAAATTGCCCCATTCAAGATTCGATAACGCTACCATAATTAGATATCGTCAGAAAGCGGCAACGCCAGAAAATCCCGCTAACCGATAAAAAGCGTTAGAGAACAAGATAGAGTAGGGGGATTCTCGCGCCGCCTATTTCAGATACCGGACGCCGATCGGGTACCCTCTCGACGGTTTGTAGTAGCTGGCGTGCAGCACGGTGCGGTTGTCGATGATACAGACCTCGCCGGTTTCCCAGGGCGCATCCCAGGCCTGTTCGATCATGATTTCGCCGAGCCCCAAATCGGCATTAAGGAAAATGTTGCACTGGGCGCCGAGCGACGACGCCACACCGCCGGCTTCGCGCATTTTCTGCAGATAACACACCATGTTGCTGGCGATCAGGGTAGAACTGCCGCGCGGTTTTTTCTGTTCGGGGTCGAAGGGGTCGCGGCAGAACAGGGAGTATTGTTCTTCCTGGTTGCTGCCGCGGTCGATGTGGAAGCTGAGGTTCGGGAAGATATTGCGCTGTCCTTCGGCCCGATGGACGCCCGGCATATAGGCGTTGCGAAGGATCACCGCGCCGAATTGGCCGATCAGCCGGCGCAGCGTTTCGTCAAGCACCATGTCCCCGTCATAGACCTGGACTTCCGTCGGCCGCCCGAAAGCGATGCGCAGGCCGAAATTGCGTTTCGGCGCCTCAAGGCCCGCGTCCAGGCTCATGACGTCGAGCGGCCCGGTGACGAGGTCGGCGTAATGGTCCCTGATCCGGGCAGGATGACCGGGAATGAGGATTTCGGCTTCAAAGGACGTGCCGTCCTGGACCCCCCGCGACGACGTCCCCGCGCGCCCCGCCATCCCGGCGAAGGCCGATTTCAGCGCCACCGCGTCATCGGGGATCAAGGCGCCCATGTTGTCCAACCAGGGTTGTTGTTCATCTTATTGGGTCGTTTCCGGAATTCTGCAAAAGGACCCCGTTCGGGAAAGGCGTCGTTGAAATAAATTACAAAAAAAAGCCCAGGGGAACCGGTCTTGGCCTTAATCAGATACAGTCCTATGCTGACCTGCAAAGCGCGGGCCGGCAACGGAAGGAAGGTACATGAAAATTTGCGTCGTTGATATGGTTCCGCCGCCCGCCTGATGACGGATGCGCTTGTCACCGTCGAAGACCTGGTCTTTGAGTACCCGTCGAACCGCGCCCTGCACGGCGTCGGCGTTACCATCGCGCGTGCCGCCATTACCGCCCTGGTGGGGCCCAACGGCGCCGGCAAGACGACCCTGATCCGCTGTCTGGCCGGGTTGCAGGAACCGTTTTCGGGGCGGGTTCTGATTGACGGCATCGATAGTCTCGACCATCCCCGCCAAATTCACAAACGCCTGGGGTATCTGGCCGATTCCTTCGGGCTGTACGAAGACCTCACCGTGCGCCAGTGCCTGACCTATGCCGCCTGGGTGCAGGGCTGCGCGGCGGCGGACACCGGGCCTCTGGTCCGCGCCGCCGCTGAGCGGCTGGATATCGCCGACCGCCTGGAACAAAAGGCCGGCTCCCTGTCGCGTGGATTGAAACAGCGCCTCGCCATCGCCCAGGCGATCATCCATCAGCCGGAATTCCTGATTCTCGACGAACCGGCCTCCGGGCTGGACCCGGACGCGCGGATCCGGCTGTCGAACCTGCTGGTGCAACTCAGGGACGACGGCATGACGTTGCTGGTGTCGTCGCACATCCTGTCGGAACTGGAAGACTACGCCACCCACCTGGTCGTCCTCCGCGACGGGCGCGTCGTCAGCCAGGGGCGGATGAATGGGGCCGCCGGCGTCGACGAAGGCGAGCGGTTGGCCATCACCCTGGCCGCCCCGGACCCCCGCCTTGAAGACCTTCTTTCGGCGCGGGACGGTGTTTCCGCAATCCGCATCGAAACCCGGACCGGGCGCTGCCTTATCACCGGCGGCGAGGCGGCGCGCTTTGAGCTTCTCAAAAGCCTGCTCGACGCCGGGCTCCGGGTGGTCGACTTCCGCGTCGAAGAAGAACGCCTGCGCGACACCTACATGGCGACCCTGGGCGGAGTCTCCGAATGAAGGGAAGCCCCGAATTCCGCCGCAATATGTGGCTCGAATTCACCCCCCAACGATTGATCGCCATGCCGGTCATCCTGGGGGCTGTGTTTCTGCTCGTCACCCTGGGCGGCCGCCGCGCGCTGGACGAAAGCACCGGGACGGTGGCCGCCTTCGCCTTTATCGTGCTGATTTTTCTGTGGGGAACGCGCCTCGCCGCCGAGACGGTGATTGTAGAAGTCCATGGCCGCACCTGGGACCAGCAACGCCTGTCGGCCATCGGCGCCTGGCAAATGGCCTGGGGCAAGCTGTTCGGGGCGCCGGCCTACGCATGGTACGGCGGGCTGATCTGCATGGTCTTCTACGCCCTGTCCCGTGCCGCCCAGGTGCCGCCGGGGGTGCTGCTGAGCGCCGTCGCCCTCTATATCGCCGCCGGCGTGATGGCCCACGCGCTTAGCATGTTGCTAAGCCTGCAGGCGGTCCTGCGCAGGCGCGCCTTCGGGCGGGTTCAGGTGCTGGGGTATCAGGTCGTGGCCGTGGTCCCGGCCGGGATGGCGCTCTATGGCGGACTGGACGGTCTGGGAGGGAACGACGGCTATGCCATGACCGTCTGGTTCGGCTTTTCCATGACGAAGCTGCATTTCGCGCTCGCCGCCGTTGTCGCCTTCGCCGCCTGGGCGCTGGCCGGCACCTACGCCCTGATCCGGCTGGAAATGATGCACCGCCACGGCCCTTGGGCTTGGCTCGGCTTCGTCGTTTTCGCCATGGTCTTTTTCAGCGGACTGGACTACTTGCCGTGGCGCCTGCCGGTAACCCTGACGGCGCTGCCCGAAGGGCCCTCGGTGGCGTTCCTCATCGCCGCCGCGGCGGCCTATGCCATGGCCTTCGCCGAGCCCAAGCACCGGGTCCGTTTCCGCCAGTTGACCCATTTCAGCCGGGCCGGCCAATGGCGGCGGGTTTTAGAGCTTGCGCCCCGGTCCGTTCTGACCCTGGCGCTGGCGGGCGGCGCGGCGGTGG
>JAESSX010000240.1 GCA_016763915.1 Rhodospirillales bacterium | reverse complement strand
GTGGTCCGGTTGATCCGCCCGATAGCCCGCCACGGCAAAACGGTGACGTCAACAGTCGTCCGATCGTCATCCCCCTTCAACCCCGGCAGCAAGTCGTTTCGAGCGTTACCGTCGGCGGCAAACCCAGGTGCCCTAACGATGAATACAAGCATAACCGTGATCAAAAGGCGCACCGCCCGCTCCCCTTTCCCCTCAGCCATTCCCTGGTTCATTCCCCCGTGGCTTTTCGACCACAACCATTTGTTGCTTACTTCGTAATTTATACTATAAAAACGAAGCGCAATGAGAAAGAATGGATATGATTTCTTGATCCCTGATCAGTAGCTATTAATATCATTAACGACAAAGCAGTTGTTCATGTCCGACGCGTCCCCAACATCTTCCACCGCCGAGGTGGCCCTGTCATTGCCAGGGAGCGAGACCGACGCATCGGTGGTTGAAGGGGCAGAAACACCCCCAGTCCCCACCCTCGACACCGGCCTCGCCTGCCTCGCCCTGATCGCGAAATTCCTCGAACGTCCCATCAACGCAGACCAACTTAGCCACGATTTCGGCAAAGACGGCGAAGCCTTCGACGAGACCGATCTGTTGCGTGCCGCTAAGGCCATGGAACTGAAAGCCCGCGCAATCGACAGTTCGTTCGAACGGTTGGAAAAGACCCCCCTGCCCGCCATCGCCCGGTTGCTCGACGGGTCTTTCGTCATCATCGCCAAAGCCGGAGACGGCAAGGCGCTGATCCACGACCCTTCAACCGGCACCCCAGAAGTGCTCACCCGCGAAGGGTTGGAGACGGTCTGGCATGGTCGCTTGATCCTGATGACCACGCGTGCCCACATTGCCGGAGAGGCGCGGCGCTTCGATGTGTCGTGGTTCATCCCCGCCGTCGTTAAATATCGCAAGCTGTTTGGCGAGGTGCTGATCGCGTCTTTGTTCATCCAAGTCTTCGCTCTGATCTCGCCGTTGTTATTCCAAGTCATCATCGACAAGGTTCTGGTACACAGGGGACTGACCAGCCTGGACGTATTGATCTTCGCGCTGATCGTCGTCTCCGTGTTCGAGGTTTTGCTCGGCGGTTTGCGGACCTACGTTTTCTCGCACACCACCAACCGCATCGACGTCGAGTTGGGCGGTCGGTTGTTCAAACACATGCTGAACCTGCCGATCTCTTTCTTCGGGGCGCGCCGGGTCGGCGAGGTGGTGGCGCGGGTGCGCGAACTGGAGAACATTCGCAACTTCCTTACCGGATCGGCTCTGACGCTGGTCATCGATCTGGCCTTCACCTTCATCTTCTTCGGCGTGATGTTCTATTACGCACCCTTGCTGACCTGGATTGTCGTGGGATCGATCCCGTTTTATGTGGCAACGGCGATCATCGTCACGCCGATCCTGCGTCGTCGGACGGAAGAGAAATTCCAGCGCGGTGCCGAGAACCAAGCCTTCCTGGTTGAAACCGTTAACGGGATCGAGACCGCCAAGGCGCTCGCTGTCGAGCCGCAAATGCAGCGACGCTGGGAAGAACAGCTGGCAGGCTACGTCCACACCTCGTTCAAAGCCGCCAACCTGAACAACATCGCCTCGCAAGTCATTCAGGGAATCCAAAAAATCACCATGGCGCTGACGCTCTTTTTCGGCGCCAAGTTGGTCATCGACGGTGCCCTCACGGTCGGTCAGTTGGTCGCCTTCAACATGCTGTCCGGGCGGGTCAGTCAACCCATCTTGCGCTTGGCGCAAATGTGGAACGAATTCCAACAAATGCGCATCTCTGTCGAACGCCTCGGCGATATCCTCAACACCAAAACCGAAGGTGGCGGTGGGGCTAGCTCCTCGTCGTTATCGACCATCAAAGGCGATATCCTGTTTGACGACATCACCTTCCGTTATCGCCCCGACGGCCCGGAAATACTCAAGCACATTAAGCTCGAGGTCCCAGCGGGCCAAATCGTCGGCATCGTCGGCCCCAGCGGGTCAGGCAAGAGCACGCTGACCAAACTGGCGCAGCGCTTTTATCTGCCGGAAAGCGGGCGGGTGCTGATCGACGGCACGGACCTCGCGATGATCGATCCCTCTTGGTTGCGCCGACAGGTGGGCGTGGTGCTGCAAGAGAACAATCTGTTCAACCGAACGGTCCGCGACAACATCGCGCTGGCCGAACCGGGCATGTCCATGGAGCGCGTGGTCGAAGCGGCGCAGTTGTCGGGCGCGCACGAGTTCATCTTAGAACTGACCGAAGGCTACGACACCATGATCGGGGAACGCGGCTCGACCCTGTCGGGCGGGCAACGCCAACGCATCGCCATTGCCCGGGCCTTGGTCACCAATCCGCGCATTCTCATCTTTGACGAGGCAACGTCGGCGCTCGATTACGAGTCCGAACAAGTGATTCAAGAAAACATGCGTCGCATCTGCGACGGGCGCACCGTGTTTATCATCGCGCATCGACTGTCCACCGTGCGCGACTGCCACCGCATCATCACCATCGAGGGGGGAGAACTGGTCGAGGACGGCACTCACGCCAGCCTGCTCAAAACCGGCGGGCGCTATGCCTATCTCTGGCAGTGCCAATCGAAGGGCGCACCCGTCAAGACTACCCCTGCCTCAGCACCGGCAGAACGCGCCGTCGTCAGCAAAGACGCCCAAGGTCTCACCGTCGTCCGCCGCCCTGTCACCTTGAAAGGGTTGCAGACGGCACCGACTGGGCATGCGCCGGAAAACGAGGATTGACATGGAAGCCCTGCATAACCTCCGTGACCGTCTGGACGGCTTGTTCACCAATATTGGTCATCACATTTCCGTTTTCCGCGCCGCCTGGGCTGAGGAGAAAGACAAGGACAAGACGGAAGCCAAAGGGGCCCGGCGCGCCCGCGCGGAACTGGCCTTCCTTTCGGCGCGACTTGAGGTCATGGAGACCCCGGCGTCCCCGTTGGGTCGGATCACGGCGCTGACCATTGCCGCGTTTTTCATCATCGCCATTTCCTGGGCCGTGATGGGGCATATCGACATCGTCGCCACAACCCAGGGTAAAATCATTCCGTCCGAGCGGGTTAAGGTGATTCAGCCCATCGAATCCGGCACCATTCGCGCCATTCATGTGGATGACGGGCAGTCCGTCCGCAAAGGCGATATTCTTGTCGAACTGGACCCGACCGGCACCGACGCAGACAAGGATCGACTGGGACAGGAATGGTTGGCGGCGCGAATGGCCGTTGCTCGGTTAAGTGCATTGTTGGAAAGCAATCCCATCCGAGCCTTCGCCCCGCCGAAGGATGCGCCCAAGGGCCTTGTCTCAGGACAACGGGCCTACCTAAAGGGCCAATGGATGGAATATCGGGCGGAACTCTCAGCCCTGGACAGCGACATCGCCAAACAGGAAGCCGAACTGCGGACCACCCAAGCCCGCATGGATCGGCTAGAAAATCTGTTACCAAAAATCCGTGAACGGGTCGAGAGCAAAAGAAAGCTGGTCGAGAAGGACTATCTCCCGCGCATGGCCTTCGTCAAGTTAGAGGAAGAACTGATCGATCAGGAAGGACAGCTCGACATCGAACACCAGAAACTCGAAGAATCATGGCAGTCTCTCAACGCGACGCGAGCGCGGAAGCAGCAGGTCAAGGCCAAGTTCCGCCATGCTACTCTGGCGACCTTATCTGAAACCCGAGAGCGCGCCGCTTCAATAGAGCAGGAGTTCGTCAAAGCGCAGGACCGCAGCAACCGCCAAACCTTGACCGCTCCCGTCGATGGCATTGTCCAACAGCTGGCGATCCATACCATCGGCGGCGTCGTCACGCCTGCCCAAGAATTGATGACCATCGTCCCCGCCAATACCGCGCTGGAAATCGTGGCCATGGTTCTGAACAAGGACATCGGCTTCGTCCACAAAGGGCAAGTCGTAGAGATCAAGGTCGATAGCTTCCCGTTCACCAAGTACGGCACCATCGACGGCAAAGTCCTACATGTCTCCCGCGATTCCATCCAGGACGAAAAACTCGGCCTCGTTTATCCCGCCCGCGTGCATATGGACCGCACGACCATGCTGGTCGAAGACAAGTACGTGAACCTCGGCCCCGGCATGTCGCTCACCGTCGAGATCAAAACCGGCAAACGGCGTGTGATTACGTATTTGCTGGCCCCCTTGCAGCGCTATCAGGATGAGAGCTTGCGGGAGCGGTAGACGGAAATAAGTGCCGTCTTTGGCAAAATGCGTGCCTGCAGTTAGCTTTCGTTAATTCTCCTTATGGTAGTTTTACAAAACAATCATAAGAAGGATACCAACGTGCCCACCCCATCACGAACAGAAAGCCGCCAAGCTTGGGAATTCCTCCGACGCAACCCTGACTACCGAACCGAATGCAAATCCCCGCCCCCAAACGATAATCAAGAATCTCGACCCTTTGGTTTCCCCGTATTCCAACAAACGAACACTGATCTCCTTGCTGCCAAGTGGGGTCTTCACGCCTATGCGGACACGGATGCCGATGCCGGGCGCACCATGCCGTTTTGGACCATTGGCCCGACACTCGAAGCCGACTTGGTCGAAAACAGCGACACACCTCTTCTTTCCCTGCTCCAACAAGCCGGTGCACGTGTATCTGGACTGAACCTTCTCAACGGCGGTTTTATTCTGAAGATTGAACGAAGCGACTCCTCGGTTCAGATACTTCTCCCCAACGCAGAAACTTTATCCCCTTCGTGTGGCCTTGTCCTGCGTATACCGCTGGGCCTTCGCCTGCCTCTTCTGCTTTCTCGCGCCCGTGACCTCTGGGCCATCGCCGTAAACGAACAGACTAAAAAAGTGCGCGATTATTGGATCATCGGATGTGACGCCGGAACGACTCTCAAAGACCTACTCTCCCACGCCTTAAGACGAAGTACCATCGGCGCTGAGGGGTTTCACGTCCGAGTTCGAGATGGGATCGGGTGGGGCACCCTCGCCATAACCACCAGGTCATCAAAACGGACGAACCGCCATTGCACATTGTTTTCCAGTGTAATTTGGTAATTTTCCGTAATCTGGGTGTCTCGCGACGTGTCCCGGTCAAGGGACTTATCCATACGCATGAATGGATCGTTTCAAGCCTATCGAGCAATTAGTACCGGTTAGCTACACGCCTTACAGCGCTTCCACACCCGGCCTATCAACGTGGTGGTCTTCCACGGCTCTCAAGGGAGAACTAGTTTCGAGGTGGGTTTCCCGCTTAGATGCTTTCAGCGGTTATCCCTTCCGTATTTAGCTACCCTGCTGTGTTATAGGGATGGAGTGGGAATGAGCCCGTGCAATAAGGAATTAAGTAAACTGTCCCCATATTACCCACCAATAAATTTTAAATATTGGGACTCTCACCCATAGCTTCGCTTATAATGATTTCACAATACAAAAAATCGTTAGAAGTTTTCTTCTGAATTATTAATTTAAGCGGGAAACTTAATAATAATACGATCTATTTGCCGACAATTTCTATTTCTTCCCGCTATTTCGTTCTTGTTTAATGTCCGTATGGGGCTCACACGGGGATTACACGGGGTATTTTGAATTCCGTTACCGATCCATGGCCGCCCGATCCAGGCGAAACGCTGCCGGGTATGGAAAATATCGCGATAAACAACTCGCATTCGCCGCGATTTCGAACCGATCAAATAATTAATCTTCGAGGAAGTGTTGAATATGGACTCTCGTACTGACTATCGCCATGCGGCCGACGATAAAGCGGCCCCAGCTGGCGGCATTTTCGATGCAACGAACCGGCGTCTTAGCGATCTCGATGAATCCCGTGCTTTCGGAGAGCATTGGACGTGTAGCCGGGCCTTGAACGCAAGCCTGACGCTTAGCCATGATGACGGAACAACTGAAGACTTCACCGACTTGTGCAGCTCTTACGGGGCCGTGAACTTCGGCCATTGCAACGAGGACATACGTCTTCCCGCACATCCGAAAGCCGATCTGGTCGCCGGGATTTATCCGCCCGAAGCCGAGAAATTTGCGCGCTGGCTGACCAATGCTCTCGATGTGGTCGACTTCAAGGTCCTGTTCCAAGTGGGAGGCAGTTTCGCAGTAAGCACGGCGCTGTCGCTTGCGCTGCGCAACCGTCCGGGGAAAATTCTCGCCATCGTGGGCGGATTTCATGGTCTCGGCCTTGATGCGCTTAGCGCCACCACGTCACAACGTTCCATGGCCTTGCATGAAACGCCGATCCGGCAATCTCTGGCGTCATTTGTCGACGTCTTGAAGCCCGGCGAGACAGACATTAATTGGTCCGCCATCTCGTGCCTGATCTTCGAGCCCATCCAAGGGGCCCGCGGTTATGTCCCGCTGGACGCTCATTGGCTGCGCGAGCTGTGTGCGCAAGCCAAAGCCGCCGGGGTTACCGTCATTGCCGACGAGATTCAGTGCGG
>JAESSX010000239.1 GCA_016763915.1 Rhodospirillales bacterium | reverse complement strand
CTCGGCATCCGACCACCTATTACGGGCAGTTGTCGATTGCCCGCCTGCGCCCCGGTGGCGGTTTCGAATTGGCGCACGAACCGAAACCGTCGAAAAAGGACATCGAAGCCTTCGACGCTCATGAACTGGTGCGCGCGGTCCGCATGCTGACCGAGGTCGAAGCCGTGGATTGGCTGCGCCCCTTTATCCTGGCGCTCGATAACGTGAACGACACACCGGGATGGCGGCAATTGACACTGGAACTGGCGCGGGCCGGCGGGCGGCCCGACCTGTCGCTGAAAATCGCCAAGCGCGAAGGCCGCAAAAGCTGGAACTTCACCGAAGCCGCCTACCCCGCGGTGATACCGCCGCCTATGCAGGCCCGGACCGATATGCCGCCGCTGGAGGCCTCTTTGATTCTGGCCGTGGTGCGCCAGGAAAGCGCGTTCTTTATGAAAGCCATAAGCCAGGCCAACGCTCAGGGGTTGATGCAGTTGATGCCGCGCACGGCGTCGCGCATCGCCAAAAAGCTTAAACTTCCCTTTTCCAGACGCCGCCTGACCACGGACGCCATTTACAACCTGACCTTGGGCCAGGCCTATCTGGGCGGCCTGCTGAAAACCTACAAGGGGTCTTACGTTCTGTCCCTGGCGGCCTACAACGCCGGCCCGAGGCGGGTCAAACAGTGGCTGCGCCGATTCGGCGATCTCAGGAAACCTGACGTGGATTCCATCGACTGGGTGGAAAGCATTCCTTTCCGGGAAACCAGGAATTATGTGCAACGGGTGCTCGAAAACCTGCAGGTCTACCGGACCCGGCTGGCCGACACCGAAGTCGCTCTGAGGCTGGAAGAAGACCTTCATCAATAACCCATGAGGCTTGGTCATGACCTTGTTGACCGTATGCCCGGGGGGTGCCTTAATCGCCTATTGGCCCATAGAGGCTGAGGAATTTTGTGTGAATTCGGGGAGGAACCACACTTATGACCGCGAAAATCGAGGATATCGGCGCCTGCGTATTCGACGCCTACGGAACCCTGTTCGATGTCGCCGCCGCCGCCGCGCACTGCAAGGACGCCTTGGGCGACAAGGCGGATCCCTTGACGGCGTTGTGGCGCACCCGTCAGCTGGAATACACGTGGCTGCGCAGCCTGATGCAGGAATACGTTGAATTCTGGCAGGTTACCGGCGACGGGCTGGATTACGCCATGGCGGCGCTCGGCATCGACGATGCGGCGTTGCGCGAACGGCTGATGGACATCTACATGCGGCTCGACGCCTACCCCGAGGTGAAGGACGTGTTGACGACGCTGAAAGGCGGCGGGATCAAGACCGCGATCCTGTCCAACGGGACGCCGAAAATGCTGAACGCCGCGGTTGAGAATGCAGCCATCGACGGCGTGCTGGACTTTTCCTTTTCCGTCGATGCCATCGGCATCTACAAGCCCCATCCCAGCGTCTATCAGATGGCGGTCGACGGTCTGGGTGTGGAAGCCGGGCGCATCTGTTTCATGTCGTCCAATGCCTGGGACGCGGCGGCGGCGGCTAATTTCGGTTTCCGGGTGGTTTGGGTCAACCGTTTCGGCCAACCCGCCGAACGTATTCCGGGCCGGCCCGAGCATGAGATCACCACCCTCGAAGCCCTGCCTTCCCTCGTTGGTCTCTGAGGGCGGATGGCCGACGATGTTGCATCCGGCTATCGGGAAAGCTGGTACACGTCGCAAGACGGGCTCCGCCTTTTCTTCCGCGATTATCACGGGCCCCGTGGCGAAAACGGCCCCCCCCGCGGCGCCGTCCTTTGCCTGCCCGGCGTAACCCGCAATTCCAAGGACTTCGACCAACTGGCCGGACGGCTGTGCGGCCGTTACCGGGTACTCTGCCCCGATTTCCGGGGCCGCGGGTTGTCCGCCTACGACCCCGACCCGGCCAACTACACCCCGCCGACCTACGCCAATGACATCCGCCACCTCCTGGTCGTCTGCGGTGTCGAGCATGTTCATGTCATCGGCACCTCGCTGGGCGGGTTCGTCGCCATGGTGATGGCGGTGGCTATGCCGACAGTGCTGGCCAGCGTCGTGCTCAACGACATCGGCCCGGAAATCGGCCGGCAAACCCTGGGCGGCATTATCGATTACATGGAGGACGACACCCCGCTGCCTGATTGGGACGCCGTGACCGGGCACGTCCGCGGGGCGTTTTTGCCCAACCTGCCGAACGGCACGGAAGATGACTGGCGGCGGATCGCGCGCAACACCTATCGCCGGACCGCCGACGGAAGCTACGTGCATGACTTTGACCAGGCCATCCTCCATCAGTTCGAACGCGCGCTGACCGATAAACAGGACCTGTGGCCGCTGTTCCGGGCGCTCGGCCACGTTCCGGTGCTTGCTCTCAGGGGGGCGTTGTCCGGAATTCTGAGCGCCGAAACCCTCGGCCGGATGGGTCAGGCCATGCCCGACATGACCAGCCTCACCGTCGAAGACCGCGGTCATACTCCGTTGTTATCCGAACCCCCTGTTTTGGAGGCTATCGATGCCCACCTATTCTGACGTTCGCTCGGCGGCTGAACAGATCGCCGGACACGCTGTCCTGACCCCGTTGCTGGAAAGCCCCCTGCTCAACGAAAAGCTGGGCGGGCGGTTGCTGGTCAAGGCGGAATGTCTGCAACGGGGCGGCGCGTTCAAGTTTCGGGGCGCCTACAATCGGATCTCCCGGCTTAGCGGGGAGCAACTAAAAGCCGGCGTCGTCGCCTTTTCTTCCGGCAATCACGCCCAGGGCGTTGCCCTGGCGGCGCAAATGCTGGGCACTCCGGCGGTGATCGTCATGCCCAAGGACGCGCCGGTGATGAAAATCGACAACACCCGGGCCTATGGCGCGGAAATCGTGCTGTACGACCGGGCCTGCGAAAACCGCACGGAAATCGCCCAACGGCTGGCTTTGGAACGGGGCGCCACCCTGGTGCCGTCCTACGATGATGCCTTTATCATCGCCGGTCGGGGCACGGTCGGGCTGGAACTGGCGGCCCAGGTCCGGGACATCGGCGCGGACCTGGATGCGGTGATCGCG
>JAESSX010000238.1 GCA_016763915.1 Rhodospirillales bacterium | reverse complement strand
CCCCGCCCGCCCGGTCAATGAAGATTTCGACCAGGCGGCCATCGGACAGCAACGCCGTGCGGGTCTCCCCCGGGGATGTGCTGATCAGAATCTGATCGACGGGCATGGCTGTTCAACCTGTCTTGAAGCCGGCGCCCCGCAACAGCGCCGCCGTTTCCGCCAGCGCCAGACCGACCACGTTGGAATATGAGCCGATGATTTTCGGCACGAACGCCGCCGCCGCGCCCTGGATGGCATAGCCCCCGGCCTTGCCCCGCCATTCGCCGCCGTCGATGTAGGCGTCGATTTCCTCTTTCGCCAGACGTTTGAAGACCACCGCCGTGGTCACCAGACGGCGGCTCCGGCGGCCATCGGGGGCGACCATGCAAATGCCGCCGTGGACCCGGTGGCGGCGGCCCGACAGCAATTTCAGAAATACCCGCGCTTCGGCCTCGTCGGCGGGTTTGCTTAAGATTCGGCGCCCGCAGGCGACCACCGTGTCGGCCGCCAGCACCCAGTCGGCGGGAAATTGTCCGGCGATGTGCCCGGCCTTGGCCTCGGCCAGCCGCTTCGCCAGATCGACCGGCAATTCGCGCACGCCGGCGGCCTCGTCGATGTCGGCGGCCACAACCCTGTGCGGAACGGCGCCGATCTGCGACAGCAGATCAAGTCGCCTGGGCGACGCCGAGGCAAGAATAAAACGCGCGCTCACGGCGGCACCGACTATTTGAATCGGAAAGTGATCCGGCCCTTGGTCAGATCGTAGGGGGTCATTTCAACATTGACCCGATCCCCGGCCAGCACCCGGATGCGGTGCTTGCGCATCTTGCCCGCGGTGTGGGCAAGAATCTCATGGTCGTTATCCAAAACCACCCGAAACATCGCGTTGGGCAGCAATTCGGTGACCGTGCCGGTTAGCTCTAATACTTCTTCTTTCGCCATAAAATCCTCAAAATCCACTCAAAGGCGGCTCATAGAAAACTTGCCGAAGGGCCTAGGTCAAGTGGTAATCCGTTATTCCCCATTCATGTATCAGAAATCCGAACCAGCGGAAAGCGGTCCTTGATGCGTTCCATCAGCTGATCGCGCACCTTGCGATAGGCGTCCAGAAGAATTTCCCGGTCTTCCGACTCGATCAGGGACGGATCGAAGGTGTTCCAGAAATCCACCTCGCAGGCCATCACCCGGGTCATTTCCATGGCCTTGTGCTGGGCTTCCGGTGACAGCGGGATGACCAGATCAAAATAGGAATCCTTCAGATCGTCGAACGACTTGGCGTTATGCCTGGAGATATCGATGCCGATTTCATCCATCACGGTGATGCTGAATCCGTTGACTTCGCCCGGGCGCACGCCGACGGAATCGATGAAGATGCGGTCCCCGTGCAGGAATTTCAGCAATCCTTCGGCCATCGGCGAACGGATGGAATTCATGTTGCAGGCGAACAACACGGCGGAGGGAAAATCGGACATTGCCAATTCAGTCCTTACGCCTTGATATGAAGGACGCAGATCAGCGTAAACAGGCGCCGCGCCGTGGGCTTGTCGATCTCGACCTTTCCGGCCAGCCGGTCGCGCAGGATGTCGGAGCCCTCGTTGTGCAGACCCCGGCGGCCCATGTCCAGGGCCTCGATGCGCGACGGCGGCGCCGTCTTGATCGCCTCGAAATAGCTTTCGCAGATCATGAAGTAATCTTTGACGATGCGCCGGAATGAGTTCAGCGGCAGGGTGAACCGATGGACCGATTCCCCGGTTTCCAGGTGAATGTCGAAAACCAGCCGGTTTTCCTCGATGCTCAGATGCAGGTCATAGGGTCCTTCACATCCGCAATCCGGTTTGAAATGGTTTTCTTCCAGCAGGTCGTAAACGGCCACCTTGCGTTCGTGTTCCACGTGCGGAGCCCGGCGAACGACGCTTTTTTCATCCAGATGGATACTGGCGATGTACTGTTTGCTGGACACGGTTGCTCTCCAGGCCCTTCAACTGTTACCGGACGAATTTTCCCTTAGCTGGTTGAGGCGGACCGTCACCGACAGCCCATGCGCATCCAGTCCCTCGGCCGTTGCCAGGGAAACGGCGACGGGGCCGATTTTTTTCAGGGCGTCGGCGTCACAGCCGATGATCGAAGTGCGTTTGACGAAATCCAGAACGCCCAGGCCTGAGGAAAACCGCGCCGAGCGCGCCGTCGGCAGCACATGGTTTGGACCGGCGACGTAATCCCCCAGGGCTTCCGGCGTATAGCGCCCGAGGAAAATGGCCCCGGCGTTGCGGACCTTGGCCGCCAGGGCGTCGGGGTCCTCCGTTGCGATTTCCAGGTGTTCGGGCGCCATCCGGTCGATCAGTGGGACCGCATCGGCCAGGTCATCGACGACGATCACGGCGCCGAAGTCCCGCCAACTGGCCGCCGCCGTTTCCGCGCGGGCCAGGGTTTTCAGGCAATCTTCGACGGCTTCAAGGACGGCGTCGGCGAAACCGGCGTCGTCGGTGATCAGGATCGCCTGGGCGCTGGTGTCGTGTTCGGCCTGGCTCATCAGGTCGGCGGCGATCCAGGCCGGATCGTTGGCCGCGTCGGCCAGCACCAGGATTTCCGACGGGCCGGCCACCATGTCGATGCCGACGGCGCCGAACACCTGGCGCTTGGCGGCCGCCACATAGGCATTGCCGGGGCCGACGATTTTGTCCACGCCGGCGACGGTTTCGGTGCCATAGGCCAGCGCGCCGACGGCTTGCGCGCCGCCGATGCGGTAGATTTCATCGACCCCGGCAATGGCGGCGGCGGCCAGCACCAGCGGATTGATCTCTCCCCCGGGCGTCGGCACCACCATGGCCAAACGCTCGACCCCGGCGATTTTGGCCGGCAATGCGTTCATCAGCACTGACGACGGATAGGCCGCCGTGCCCCCCGGCACGTACAACCCGACAGCCTGCACGGGAGTCCAGCGGTATCCCAGCCGCACGCCCGCATCATCGGTATAATCCAGGTTTTCGGGTATTTGGCGCCGGTGGTAATCGGTGATCCGCGCCGCCGCCGTTTCCAGGGCGTCGAGCACGTCCGGCGAACATTGTTGCCGGGCGCCGGCGATCTCATCGGCGCTGAAGGCCATGGATTCGGGCGTCAGTTCGAAGCCGTCGAATTTCGAGGTATAGTCGATAACCGCCGCGTCGCCGCGATTGCGCACATCGGACAGGATGGCGCGCACCGTGTCGTTCACATCCGCGCCGGTTTCCCGCTTGGCTTCCAGAAGCCGCTGAAAGGCGTCCTCGAAGCCCGGGTCCAGGGCATTAAGCCGCGTCGCCATTGAGCGCCTCGCGGAATTTTCCGATCCAGTGCCCGATTTCGTCCGGACGGGTTTTCCAGGCGGCCCGGTTGACCGCCAGGCGCGAGGTGATGGTGGCGATTTGTTCGACTTCGACCAGGCCGTTGGCCTTGAGCGTATCGCCCGTCGATACCAGATCGACGATGCGCCGGCACAGTCCCAGTTGCGGGGCCAGTTCCATCGCTCCGTTGAGCTTGATGCAGTCGGCCTGCACGCCGCGCCGGGCGAAGTGGCTCTGCGTCAGGCGCGGGTATTTGGTGGCGACGCGCAGGCTGCTCCAGGAGGCGGGGTCGTCGTTATCAACCATGTCTTCGGGTTCGGCGATGACCAGCCGGCAGCGGCCGATGCCTAAGTCCACCGGGGCATAGATTTCCGGGTAATCGAATTCCATCAGCACGTCGTTGCCGCTCACGCCCAGGTGGGCCGCGCCGAAGGCGACGAAGGTGGCGACGTCGAAGCTGCGCACCCGGATGATGTCGAGTTCGGGCAGGTTGGTGGAAAACCGCAGCCGGCGGTCGTTCTTGTCGTCGAAAGCGGCTTCGGGCTCGATCCCGGCCTGGCGCACCACGGGCATCACCTCTTCGAGGATGCGCCCCTTGGGCAGCGCCAGAACCAGCTTTTCGTTGACCCGCAACATGGCGGACTCCTTCGTTGAAACACGATTTCCGGCTAAAAAAGGCCGGAATCGCCGCATTAATAGAGGTTTTTCAGCGATTTAGCCAGTGAAAGGCGTTCAATCGGACTTTCAATCGGCCAGGCGGCGGATATCGGCGCCGCACGCGCTCAGTTTCTCTTCCAGCCGTTCGTAGCCCCGATCCAGGTGGTACACGCGGTTGATGACCGTCTCGCCCTCGGCCGCCAGACCCGCCAGCACCAGCGAAACCGAGGCCCGCAGGTCCGTCGCCATGACCTGGGCCCCGGACAGGCGATCGACGCCGCGCACGATGGCCGACGCCCCATGCACGTTGATGTCCGCCCCCATGCGGCACAGTTCCGGCACGTGCATGAAGCGGTTTTCGAAAATCGTCTCGGTAATCATCGACGCCCCCTCGGACAGCGCCATCAGGGTCATGATCTGGGCCTGCATATCGGTCGGAAATCCCGGGTACGGTTCGGTCATCATGTCGGCGCCGCGGATCGGTCCGTTGGTGCGCGCGACGTGGATGCCGGCTTCGGTTTCCGTGATCTCCACCCCGGCGCTGACCAGAATCTCGAACACCGCTTCCGACAGGCCGGCGCGCGCGCCCTGCAGCGTCAATTCGCCGCCGGTGATCGCCGCGGCGACGGCGTAGGTGCAGGTCTCGATGCGGTCGGGGACGACGCAATAGTCCGCGCCGCCGAGCGCGTCGACCCCCTGGATGGTCAGCGTATCGGTGCCGATGCCATCGATTTTGGCGCCCATGGCGATCAGGCAATGGGCCAGATCGGCGACTTCCGGTTCGCGCGCGGCGTTGGACAGCACCGTTTCCCCTTTCGCCAGCGTCGCCGCCATCAGAAGATTTTCGGTGCCGCCGACGGTGACCATCGGGAACACCACGCGCGCGCCGATAAGGCCCTTTTCGGCGCGGGCCTCGATGTAGCCTTCGTTCAGTTCGATCTCGGCGCCCAGTTGCTCCAGCGCCTTGAGGTGCAAATCCACCGGCCGGGTGCCGATGGCGCAGCCGCCGGGCAACGACACCCGCGCCCGCCCGGCCCGCGCCAGCAACGGCCCGAGCACCAGGACCGAAGCGCGCATCTTGCGCACCAGATCATAAGGGGCCGTGGTCTCGATCCGCTCCCCCGACGTCAGCCCGAACACGCGTCCCCCATTGCCGGCACGCGGCGCGTCGTCATCCCTGGAGATTTCGACGCCCAGTTCGGCCAGCAACCCGGCCATGGTCGAGATATCGGCCAGATGCGGCATGTTGGAAAGCTTGAGCGTTTCCGAGGTCAGCAACGAGGCCGCCATCAGCGGCAGGGCCGCGTTCTTGGCGCCGCTG